>SDWL01000233.1 GCA_004195315.1 Lutibacter sp. | reverse complement strand
CAACATTAAATGAAATATCATTTAATAAAATTGCTTTTGAAATTCCTAAAAATTATTTCGAAACCATTGAAGATGCTGTGGTGTCTAAATTAAATACGGACAAACTTCAAAATACAAGTAATCAAGAAATATTTAAAACACCTGAAAATTACTTCAATTCAATTGAAGACATAGTTATTTCAAAATTAAAAGCTGAAGCAATTCACGATAAAAAGGAAACAACAATACCAGAAAATTACTTCAATTCAATTGAAAAAACAGTTCTCACAAAAATTAAAACAACACCAAAATTAATCTCATTAAAAACTAAATTTGTGAAATTTGGTGCACCTTTAGCGATCGCTGCTTCACTCCTATTAGTTTTTATTTTAAATAATAATTCAAGAACTGTTACATTTGAATCTTTAGCTTCTTCAGAAATTGAAGCTTGGATAGATAATGGAAATATTAATATTGATGCATTTAATATTGCTTCAATTTACCCCGAAATTGAATTAAATAACGAAATATATAGCGATTCTCTTTCTGATGATGAAGTTTCAGAATATTTAAACAATGAAGATTTAGAAAATATAATCTATGAAAATTAAAACATGAAAAAACAACTATTAATATTATTCACAATACTACTTTCCTTTAGTGCTGCTTTTTCACAACAACAAATGAATAGGCAAAAAATAAAAGCACTAAAAACATCTTATATTACTAATGCTTTAAGCCTTACACCTAAAGAAGCTGAAAAATTTTGGCCAGTTTATAATTTATATTCAAATAAAATACAAGCCTTAAAAATGGAACTTGAAGGTGGTTTTAATCGTAAAATTAAATTAGTTGGAGGACTTGAAAATATTTCAGAATCGCACGCAAAAAATATTATTGATAAAATAATACTCAATAAAAAACAAATAACTGATAATGAAATATTATTAATTAATGAACTCTCTAGCGTAATTTCTGCTAAAAAAATTATTAGTTTAAAAAAAGCTGAACGAGAATTCAATAGAAGAATTTTGCAAGAATACAGCAAACGTAGAAAGCAACAGAATTAAAAAAAGGGAGCTAATTGCTCCCTTTTTTTAATTATACATTTTTGTTCTTAATTCTTTTATTTTTGGATCATCTAAATACTCATCAAATGTAGTATGTCTGTCTATAACACCTTTTGGTGTAATTTCAATAATTCTATTTGCAACTGTATGAGCAAATTCGTGGTCATGAGTTGTAAACAACACAGTCCCTTTAAACTTACTTAATGAATTATTAAATGCCTGAATAGATTCTAAATCTAAATGGTTTGTTGGTTCATTCAACATTAAAACGTTTGCTCTTATCATCATCATTCTTGATAACATACATCTAACTTTTTCTCCTCCAGATAAAACATTACATTTTTTTAATGCTTCTTCCCCACTAAAAATCATTTTACCTAAAAATCCTCGTAAATGAACTTCTTCTCTTTCTTCTTCGGTTTTAGCATATTGACGTAACCAATCTACTAAGTTTAAATTTGCATCTTTAAAGAAACCTGAGTTATCTAATGGTAAATACGATTGATTTGTAGTAACTCCCCACTGAAATTTACCACTATATTCTTTATCATGTCCATTTAAAATTTCATAAAATGCTGTTACAGCTCTTGAGTTTTTAGATATTAACGCAACTTTATCACCTTTATTTAAACTGAAGTGAATATCTTTAAATAACACTTCTTCTTCGGTAGCTTTTGATAAATGTTCAACATTTAAAATTTGATCACCAGCCTCTCTTTCACTTTCAAAAATAATGGCTGGATATCTTCTACTTGAAGGTTTAATTTGATCTACATCTAATTTTTCAATCATTTTTTTACGACTAGTTGCTTGTTTAGATTTTGCAACATTGGCAGAAAAACGACGAATAAACTCTTCTAGTTCTTTCTTTTTGTCTTCAGACTTTTTGTTTTGTTGAGCTCGTTGTCTTGCAGCCAATTGACTTGATTCATACCAAAAAGTGTAGTTCCCAGAAAAATGATTTATTTTACTAAAATCAATATCAGAAATATGTGTACAAACAGCATCTAAAAAGTGACGGTCATGAGAAACTACAATGACTGTATTTTCATAATTAGCTAAAAAATGCTCTAACCACCCAATAGTCTCAAAGTCAAGATCATTGGTAGGCTCATCCATCACTAAAACATCAGGATTCCCAAATAAAGCTTGTGCCAATAACACACGTACTTTGTCTTTCCCATCCAATTCACTCATTAAAGTGTAGTGTATATCTTCCTTTATACCTAATGAAGATAACATAGTAGCAGCATCACTTTCAGCATTCCAACCACCCATTTCTTCAAAATCTACACCTAACTCCCCAACTTTAATTCCATCTTCTTCAGAAAAATCTTCCTTCGCATAAATGAGATCCATTTCCTTTTTAATATCAAAAAGTTTTTTATTACCAATCATAACAGTATCTAAAACTTGATATTCATCAAAAGCATAGTGATCTTGCGATAAAACGGACATACGCTTACCGTGGTCTATATTTACGTGTCCCGAGGTTGGATCTTGTTTACCTGAAATGATTTTTAAAAAAGTGGACTTACCAGAACCATTGGCACCAATAATTCCGTAACAATTTCCAATTGTAAATTTTGTATTAACATCGTCAAACAAAACACGTTTACCGAATTGAACAGATAAATTTGATACTGAAAGCATTCTTTATTTTTATTTTAAATTTTTGCAAAAGTACTAAATTAGATTCACTCACAAATATTTAATTTAAAGTTAATTTGGTCCATTTTAAGTATGTTACTTTATATTTAACATCTCATTAACAAGCTAGCAATTAAGTTGTATGTATTTTTGTTTTTAATAAAATCTCAATGAAATACTTTATCGGTATCATAATAGCAATTTTAACTTATAGTTGTGAAACAACTAACAAGATTAATAATGCAACATCATTTGGTGGAGAAATTATTAATCCTAAAACAAATTTTGTCCTCTTTTTAAAAGATGATAAAATAATTGATACTTTATTACTAGATGAAAACAATCGCTTTTTAAATGAATATAATTCTTTAAAAGAAGGATTATATACATTTAAACATGGTACAGAATTTCAATATATTTACTTAGAACCTTCTGACAGTGTATTGATAAGACTTAACACTTGGGGTTTTGACGAATCGTTAGTGTACAGCGGAAAAGGAAGTAGTAAAAATGAATTTTTAATTAATTTATTTTTACAAAATGAAAAAGAAGAAAAAGCGATGTACCAATATTTTAGTCTAAATGAATCTGATTTTCAAAAAAAAATAGATTCACTTTCAAAAGAACGCGTTACTATTTATAACGATTTTTCGACTAATGAGGTTACAATTAGTGAAGGTTTTAAAAAATTAACATCAACAGCAATTCATTATCCTTTATATAGATTAAAAGAAATGTACCCATATTATTATAAAAAGTTTCATAAACTGGATAAATTTCCAATAACTTCCGAAACGTTTTACAATTATAGAAGTAACGTCAATTTGAATGAAGAAAATTTAGTTTCATTTTATCCATATCAAAATTATGTTGTTAGTTACTTATATAACATAAGCTATCAACTTCAAGAAAATGATCCTTCAAAAAATAATATTACGGTTAATATATTAAATTCAACCATAAAACATATTGATCCCGAGTCATTTAAAAATACATTACTAAAAAAAATTATCGTAAATGATTTTTTAAGGAGCGAGTCTACTTGTAGTATTAATCAAAAAGCTTTATACATCTTTTTAGAAAATTGCAGTGATCAACTTTATACTACTCAAGTAACAAATCTAGTAAACGACAGTAAATTTGTTTCAAACAATAAACCTTTGCAAAATTTTGAAATAATTTCTTATAACAATGTTAATTTTACAATTAACGACATTATAAAAGGTCAAAATTCTGTTATTTATTTCTGGTCAACTGCTTTTATGTCGTCGGAATATTTAGTGAGTCGAATAAAATATTTAGAAAATCAGTACCCA
>SDWL01000232.1 GCA_004195315.1 Lutibacter sp. | reverse complement strand
GAACTGGAAGGATGAACAGGAACAAACAATCAGCAAAATGGCTCGCTACATTTTCGAGTTAGACCTGTATGATTCCATCACATCACAGACACCGGAAATGGACTGGAAAAACTTCAAGAAAACAAAGCAGATGTTGAAAAGCTACAAGAAAAATTTTCCAAAGACTTTGAAATTTTAGCAAATAAAATATTAGAAGAAAAATCAGCTACTTTTACTAAACAAAATAAAGAAAACTTAAAAGATATTTTAGAACCACTTCAGGTAAAAATTCAAACTTTTGAAAAAAAAGTAGAAGACACACAAAAGGAAAGTATAGGAATGCATTCTGCACTTAAGGAACAATTATCAGGCCTTAAAGATTTGAATGTACAAATGAGTAAGGAAGCCCTTAACCTTACGAGAGCATTAAAAGGAGACAGTAAAACCCAAGGAAATTGGGGTGAATTAGTATTAGAGCGTGTTTTAGAGAAATCTGGTTTAGAAAAAGAAAGAGAATATTTTGTGCAGCAAAGTTTTATAAATGATGAAGGAAAAAGAATACTGCCCGATGTTGTAATTCATTTACCAGATGCTAAAAAAATGGTAATTGATTCAAAAGTATCACTAACAGCCTATGAACAATATGTAAATGCTGATAATGACAATGAAAAAGAGCAATTTATAAAAGATCATGTAAATTCACTAAAACGTCATATTGAACAGTTAAGTGAAAAGAAATATGAAGATATTTATAAAATTGAATCACCAGATTTTGTTTTGTTATTTATTCCAATTGAACCTGCTTTTGCTGTTGCATTAAATGCTGACAATCAACTTTATAATAAAGCATTTGAAAAAAATATTGTTATTGTTACACCTACTACCCTTTTGGCAACTTTACGTACAATTGATTCTATGTGGAATAATGAAAAACAACAACGTAATGCTATAGAAATTGCTTTACAAGCAGGAAGATTATATGATCAATTTGTGAATTTAACTGAAGATTTAATTAAAGTTGGAAATCAATTAAAAACCGTACAAGGTTCTTATGATGTTTCTATGAAAAAGTTAACTGGAAATGGAAATCTTATAAAGAAAGTTGAAAGTATAAAAAAATTGGGTGCAAAGGGTACAAAAAATTTCAACGATAAATTATTAGAAAGAGCAATTGAAGATGATGAATAAAAAATAGACTGTGTAAAAAGTGAATAAACTTCGTTTTGTCAAACTGAATTTATTGAGGCTAACCCTGATTATCAATCAGTTAAAAACAGTATAACTATTTAATGTTACTATGATCATAACGCATAAAAAATCCCGCTTAAGAGCGGGATTTTAATTTTGTTCTTATATTTTTACCAAGTAAATAATGGTCTATGCGCCATCATTTCATATACTTTTTCTGAAACTCGCTCTAATATAGTCTCATCTTCATGGTTATTAATTACTTCATCAATTAAATCAACAATTTTAATCATATCAGCCTCTTTTAATCCACGAGTGGTTACAGCAGCAGCGCCAACTCTAATTCCTGAAGTTACAAAAGGAGATTTATCATCAAACGGAACCATATTTTTATTTACAGTAATATCTGCTTTTACCAAGGCATTTTCAGCAGCTTTACCACTAAGATTTTTATTTCGTAAATCAATTAGCATACTGTGATTTTCCGTTCCACCAGAAATAATTTTATAGTCTTTACTCACTAAAGCTTCAGCCATTGTTGCTGCGTTTTTCTTTACTTGTATTTGATAATGCAAAAAATCATCGGTTAAAGCTTCTCCAAAAGCAATTGCTTTGGCAGCAATAGCGTGTTCTAAAGGCCCTCCTTGGTTTCCTGGAAAAACAGCAGAATCAATTAAACTTGACATTTTTTTAAGATTTCCATTCTTCAATTTTAATCCAAACGGATTGTCAAAGTCTTTTCCAATCATAATCATACCACCACGAGGTCCTCTCAACGTTTTGTGAGTTGTAGTAGTTACAATATGACAATGAGGCATTGGATCGTTTAAAATTCCTTTAGCAATTAAACCAGCTGGATGCGCAATATCTGCCAATAATAATGCACCTACAGAATCGGCTATTATTCTAAAACGTTTAAAATCTATATCTCTTGAATAAGCAGAAGCTCCTGCTATAATTAATTGAGGTTTTTCTTTTGAAGCCGTCTCCTGAATCTTATCATAATTTAACACTCCTGTTTCTTCATCAACACCATAAAAAGATGTTTTATATAATTTCCCAGAAAAATTAACAGGGGAACCGTGTGTTAAATGTCCACCGTGGGATAAATCAAAGCCTAAAATTTTATCGCCTGGTTTTAAAACAGCTTGATAAACGGCTGCATTTGCTTGTGAACCAGAGTGAGGTTGTACATTAGCATATTCAGCACCAAAAAGTTCTTTAGCTCTATCAATAGCAATTTGTTCAACAACATCAACAACTTCACAGCCACCATAATAACGCTTATTTGGGTAGCCTTCAGCATATTTATTAGTTAATACAGATCCTGTAGCTTCCATAACTTGATCACTTACAAAATTTTCTGAAGCAATTAGTTCTAAACCATTAGTTTGTCTTTCTTTTTCCTCTTGAATTAAATCAAAAATAAGTTGATCGCGTTGCATTATTTTTTGTTTTTTAAAAATTATGTGCAAAAATACTAATTTCATCTTTCATTTAAACAATTATCTTATATATTTGATATGAATAATAAATAACTACTAACTAAAATACACTTACATATGTTAATAACAGCTAATGAGCCGACAAGAAAATCTTGGTTAAAGATTGAAAAAAGGTGCGACTTCCCTATTCAAAATATTCCATTTGGAGTATTCATTACCAAAGATGATATTATTACCATTGGAACAAGAATTGGCGAGTATGCAATTGACCTTGGAGCTTTTCATCAATTGGGTTATTTTAAAGGAATACCACTTACAGATGATTTGTTTATGCAGGATTCTTTAAACGATTTTATATCTGACGGAAGAAAAACTTGGAGATTGGTTAGAAATAGAATTGCAGATATTTTTGATGCTGAAAATCCTATTTTAAGAGACAATCCAAAACATAGAGATGTCATTATTTTTGACGTTAATGAAGTTGAAATGTTGTTACCAATAAGCATTGGGGACTATACTGATTTCTATTCAAGCAAAGAACACGCAACAAACGTTGGAGTTATGTTTAGAGGAAAAGACAACGCGTTAATGCCAAATTGGTTACATATGCCAATTGGCTATCATGGGCGTTCGTCTTCTGTAGTAGTTTCTGGAACTTCAATACGAAGACCTTATGGGCAATACATACCTAAAAATGAAACATCACCTGTTTTTGAACCTACTAAAAGTTTGGATATAGAAATTGAAACAGCTTTTATAACCACTGATGCTAATAACTTTGGAGAGCCCATTTCTGTTAATAAAGCTGGAGAATACATTTTTGGAATGGTTTTACTAAATGATTGGAGCGCACGAGATATTCAAAAATGGGAATATGCACCACTTGGACCATTTTTAGGGAAAAACTTTGCTTCTACAATTTCTCCATGGATTGTAACTATGGATGCTTTAGAACCTTTTAGATGTGAAAGTCCAAAACAAGACCTTACTCCTCTACCGTATCTTCAACAAAACAGAACAGATACTAGTTTTGATATAAAATTAAAGGCTGATTTAAAAATGAAAAATGGAGAATTAACTGAATTAAGCGAAACCAATTTCAAACACTTATATTGGACTATGGAGCAACAGTTAGCGCATCATACTGTGAATGGTTGTAATGTGAGATCTGGAGATTTAATGGGTAGTGGAACTATCTCAGGACCAACTAAAAATAGTTATGGATCTATGCTAGAGCTTTCTTGGGGTGGAAAAGAACCAATTAAATTAAAAGACGGAACTTCTCGTACTTACTTAAATGACGGTGATACTATAATTATACGCGGCTACTGTAAAAATGAAGAAGCTAGTATTGGGTTTGGGAAATGTCTGTCTCTTATACACATCT
>SDWL01000231.1 GCA_004195315.1 Lutibacter sp. | reverse complement strand
CTAAAATGAAGAATCTATTACTTACTTTAAGTTTATTTATTACTTTAATTTCTTGTACTGATGTTAAGCTGGATAAAGAAATTGAACAAAATGTAAACAAAACAGATTCAATAATTATTAAAAAATTATTCAAATCAGCACTAACTGAAGGACAATGTTACCAATGGTTAGATGTTTTATCAAATGATATTGGTGGACGTTTATCAGGTTCTCCTGAAGCCCAACAAGCAGTTGAATGGGGAGAAAAATTGATGAAAGACTTGGATTTTGACAAAGTTTGGCTACAACCTATAATGGTTCCTCATTGGGTACGAGGTAAAAAAGAAGAAGCTTCATTTACAGTAAATAATTCAAAATTTAATGTAGCTATTTGTGCACTAGGAGGCTCAATTGCGACTCCAGAAAATGGTGTTTCAGGTGAAGTTATTGAAGTTCAAAGTATAGAAGAAGTTGAATCTTTAGGAGAAAAATTAAAAGGAAAAATTGTTTTCTTCAATCGCCCATTTGATGATACTTTAATTAAAACTTTTCAAGCATACGGCGGTTGCGTAGGTCAAAGAGTTAATGGTGCAAAGTTTTCTGGTAAATTTGGAGTGTTGGGAGTAATTGTGCGTTCTATGACTCACCGAATTGATGATTATCCACATACTGGAACTATGAATTATGGTGACTTAACTGAAGAAAAAAAAATTCCTGCAGCTGCAATTAGCACAAAAGCTGCAAATCTCTTAAGCGAACAATTAAAAGAAAATCCTACTTTAAAATTTTACTTTAAACAACATTGTAAAACCTTACCTGATGCACCTTCGTTTAATGTTATTGGTGAAATTACTGGAAGTGAATTTCCTGAAAAATATATTACTGTTGGCGGACCTATAGATTCTTGGGATTTAGGTGATGGTGCTCATGATGATGGTGCTGGAATTGTGCAATCTATTGAAGTTGCCCGTTTATTAAAATTAAATAATATTAAACCTAAACACACCATAAGAATTGTATTATTTATGAATGAAGAAAATGGTTTGCGAGGTGGAAAAAAATATGCTGAAGAAGCAAAAAAGAACAACGAAAATCATATTGCAGCTTTAGAGTCAGATTCTGGTGGTTTTACTCCTAGAGGTTTTTCATTTGATGCAAATAGAGAAAATCAGGAATTATTTATGAGTTGGAAATCTCTACTAGCTCCATATGGTTTACACGATATTGGAAAAGGTGGAGGCGGTGCTGATATTGAACCGCTAAAAAATGAAACTATTTCTTTATTTGGATACAAACCAGATTCACAACGTTATTTCGATTATCATCATGCTGAAACCGATACTTTTGATAAAGTAAATAAACGTGAACTAGAATTAGGAGCGGCATCAATGACAGCCTTAGTTTATTTATTAGATACTTACTTAAAATAATGATATGAGAAAATTAACTTTATTGCTTCTTATTACTATGACAATTTCATGTTCAAAAAAAGAAAATGCTTCACTAATAGTTTTTAATGCAAACATTTATACAGCAAATGAAAATTTTGATAAAGCTGAAGCATTTGCAATTCAAAATGGAAAAATAATTGCCGTTGGTACTTCATCTGAAATTCAAGAAAATTATAATTCAGAAAAACTAATTAATGCTGAAGGAAAAACAATTATACCTGGATTTATTGATGCACATTGCCATTTCTATGGTTTAGGATTACAACAACAAAAAGTTGATTTAACAGGAACAAAAAGTTTTGATGAAGTTGTACAACGAATTATTGATTTTCAAAAAGAGAAAAATGTATCATACATAACTGGGCGGGGCTGGGATCAAAATGATTGGGAAGTAAAAGAATTTCCTACCAAAGAAAAATTAGATGAATTATTTCCAAATACACCAATTGCTGTTCGTAGAATTGATGGTCATGCATTGCTTGCAAATCAAGCTGCAATAGATTTAGCTGAAGTTACAATTAAAACTCCATTTTCCGGAGGTGAAATTCATCAAAAAGATGGAAAATTAACAGGTATCTTTATTGATAATCCTATGGAATTAATTGAAGCTGAAATTCCAACTCCTTCAAAATCAGAACAAATTCAAGCATTAAAAGATGCCGAAAAAATTTGTTTCGATTTTGGATTGACAACGGTTGATGATGCTGGTCTTTCTAGAGAAACAATTGAGCTAATTGATAGCTTACAACAATCAGATGAATTAAAAATTAGAATTTACGCAATGGTTTCTAACACCCCTAAAGATTTAGACTACTATTTAAATAAAGGAATTGTAAAAACAGACCGCTTAAATGTACGTTCTATAAAGGTTTATGGTGATGGTGCATTAGGATCTAGAGGTGCAGCAATGAAAGAACCATATTCAGACAAACACAGTCATTTTGGTGCTATTTTAGCAACTCCTGAAGAATATTTAAATGTTGCCAAACAAATAGCAGCTTCAGATTATCAAATGAATTCCCACGCTATTGGTGATTCAGCTAATTATTTAATGCTGAAAACATATAAAGAAGTTTTAAAAGGAAAAACTGATAGACGTTGGAGGATTGAGCATGCTCAAATTATTGACAAAAAAGACTTTAAATATTTCGATAATATTTTACCTTCAGTACAACCAACACACGCAACTTCTGATATGTATTGGGCTGAAGACAGAATTGGAGCTGAACGAATGAAAGGTGCTTATGCTTATAAAGACTTATTAAATACCTACGGGAAAATAGCTTTGGGAACAGATTTCCCTATAGAAAAAGTAAGTCCTTTTTTAACCTTTTATGCCTCTTTTGCTCGTAAAGATTTAAATAATTATCCTGAAAATGGTTTCCAACTAGAAAACGCATTAACAAGAGAAGAAACTTTAAAAGGGATGACTATCTGGGCAGCTTTTTCCAATTTTGAAGAAAATGAAAAAGGGAGTATTGAGATTGGAAAAATGGCTGATTTTATAATTCTAGATAATAATATTATG
Organism: Lutibacter sp.; assembly: GCA_004195315.1. GTDB lineage: Bacteria > Bacteroidota > Bacteroidia > Flavobacteriales > Flavobacteriaceae > Lutibacter. The sequence goes on along the minus strand of SDWL01000231.1, from coordinate 1,020 downwards.
GAAGTAGAAGCTTCAAAAATACTTAATCTTAAAGTTGAAGCTACTTATATTGGAGGTGAAAGAGTAAAATAGTACTTACTTCATTTTATAAGATTTTATTGCAACAACCATTTTTTCTGATAAATTATAAAGCCATTTAACTTGTTCAGAAACTAAGTGTGTTTCTTTAAGTTTCGCCTTCATTTCATTTGTGATTTCAAGTCCTTGGGCTATTTCTTCATCACGTTTGTTTGATAAATTTTCAAAAGAATTCTCATATAAATTAAAAGCCTTTTCAATGCCTATGTGCTCAATATTATCACCTTGAGATTCTTCCAGTAATTGTATTGAAAATTGCAAATTCAACGTAATATTATCAATAAAAACATCAAATTCGTTTGGTACTTTAGAAGTTTTATTATGTCTAATAAAAGTTCCTAATGAGGATAATGACGATAAAAATGTATTAAACACAACAACCAGTTCATAAATAATAGCTACATCTTTTTGCTTTGATTTTGGATCTTGATTCATTCTTTCAAAAGCTGCATTTAAATTACCTATAGCTAAAAAAGCTTCTTTTCTAGATAGTTTATAATTTGTTGAAACTTCACCTTTTTTATGGTAAAAAACTGCAATTTGTCCCAAGAATTTTTTATTTGACTTTATAGCTTCTACAAAATGTGCCGAAACATTTTGAAATTCCCAAGATGGCAATAAAAAATAAATAGCTGATAAAGATAAAAATGCTCCAATAATGGTATCAAAAATCCTAAACTGAATTACGCTTAAAATATTTGGTTCTAATAAAGCAAAAACAAAAACCACATTCAAAGTAATAAAAACAGCTGCATTCCTATAATTATGCTGCATTAATGAAAATGCAATTGGTAAAGATATTATTGAAATTACAGCATAAATTACCGTGTTTTGGGTTAATAGAATAATAATAGTTGCTATAGTTGCACCAATTAAAGTGCCTAAAACCCTTTGGAGAGAACGTTTTTTAGTAAGCCCATAACCTGTCTCTTATACACATCT
>SDWL01000230.1 GCA_004195315.1 Lutibacter sp. | reverse complement strand
GTCTGAGATGACGGAGAGAAGTTAGGCGTTTTTACAACGTGGCAATCTCATGAAAACAAACAGATTGCCACAGTTTTTTCAAAACTTCGCAATGACGAAAATAATAATAACTATAAATTAATAACAATCTAAAATTAACCTTATAAAATGAAAATATTTAAATATCTAGTAATCACAAGTGTAATGCTAGCAATAATATCGTGTGTGCCTTCAAAACAAATTGCATATTTTCAAGAAATTGAAGGATTGCCCATAAATGATGCTTCGGTAAGTTTTGAACCTACATTGAAAGTAGGAGATTTATTAAACATTCATGTGGCTGCCCTTGATCCTGAAGCTGCTATTCCTTTTAATCTTATGGAAAGTTCAGTAAGTGGAGGTGCAAGAGCAATACCATATTTAGTAAACTCAGCAGGAGCGTTAAATTTTCCGGTACTGGGCACTATAAATGTAGCAGGGTTTACCACAAAACAATTAACCGATACATTGGTAGTTAAATTGTCAGAATTTATTATAAACCCTGTAGTAAACATTCGGTTAATAAATTTTAAAGTTACGGTTTTAGGTGAAGTAAAAGCACCCGGAGCATATACCATACCTAATGAACGGGTTTCAATTATTGAAGCTATTGGAATGGCTGGTGATTTAACCATACAAGGGAAAAGAAGTAGCGTATTATTAATACGAGAGCAAGCAGGGAAAAGAGTTAAAATACCAATTGATTTAACAAACGAACAATTATTAAACTCCCCATATTATTATTTAGCACAAAATGATGTAATTTATGTAGAGCCTAATAAAGCAAAACGAAATTCATCAGCGGTAGGAGCCAATACTGGAGTTATTATATCTGCTATCTCAACAATAATTTCACTTATAGCCATTCTTACCCGATAAAAATCACCTCATGCAAAACGAAAATCCTTTAAATTACCTCTTTGTAGACGAAGAATCTATCAATTACCGTGAAGCACTTGAAAAGTATGTGTACCGTTGGAAATGGTTTGTGCTATGTGCAATTATAGCTGTGATAAGTGCTTATGTATATTTACGCTATACACCTAATGAATATAAAGTTTCTACCACCATTTTAGTAGCTGATGAGAAAAATGGAAGTTTATCTTCTGAACTTTCAGCTTTTGAAGATTTAGGTCTTTTGGGAGGTTCAACAATTTCTATAGACAATGAAATAGGTTTGTTAAAATCTAAGAGTTTAATGGAAAGAGCGGTGAAAGAAGTGGGCTTAAATGTTGGGTATTATGGAGAAGGACGTGTTCGTACAACAGAATTGTTTCAACAAAAATCACCAATAAAAATTAATTTTTTCGCTAAAGATTCTGTTTTTTATAATTTAGATACCACATTTTACGTACAGCTAAAATCAGCAACTAACTTTATCTTAAAAGGTAGTGATGGAAATCAAATATCAGAACATATTTTTGGAGAAAACATAGCCACATCTATGGGTAATTTAGTAATTACACCTACAAAAATTAATACGCTTTCTAATATAAAAGAAGTTTTAGTTGTTATTTCCCCATTAAAAAGGGTAGTAGATAATTATGCTAATAAAATTGAAATTGAGTTATTGTATAAAAAATCTAGCTTAATAGCATTAAGTTTAAAAGATGAAATAAAAATAAAAGCGCAGGTGCTTTTAAATACTTTAGTACGTCAATACAATAATGATGCAGTTGAAGACAAAAGTTTAATGTCTAATAATACCAATGATTTTATAAATCAACGACTTATTATTATTGAAAATGATTTATCAAAAGTAGATAAAGGAGTTGAGGAATTTAAAACCACTAATAAATTAACAAATATTACTTCGGAAGCTTCTTTGGTATTACAAACAAATGCAGCTTTAGAACAAAAAATATTGGAATTAAATACACAGCTTAAATTATCAGCCTATGTAGCGGATTATATGGCGAGTAATTCAGAAGGGTTAATCCCAGCAAATTTAGGATTGGCAGATGTATCTATTAGTGCAAGCAGTTTACAATACAATACACTTATTATAGAACGCAATAGATTGTTAAAAAGTACAAGAAAGCAAAATCCAATTATTATAAATTTAGAAAGTCAAATCACTGAATTAAGAGCAAGTATTGCGCAAAGTTTACTTAATTTAAATTCATCTTTAAACATTGCTTTAAATGATGCTGTACAACAAGAAAATCGTTTAAATTCTAAAATTACATCGGTTCCAAAACAAGAACGCGAATTCAGAGATATTCAGCGTCAGCAACAAATTATAGAAACCTTATACTTGTATTTGTTACAAAAACGAGAGGAAAATGCCATTTCATTAGCTGCAACATTGCCAAATGCCAAAATAATTGATGCTGCTGATGGTAGTGATATTCCTGTAAGCCCGAAACGAAAAATTGTATATCTAGCTGCTTTAATGTTGGGATTTGTGGTGCCTTTTTTATTCTTTTACATTGTATTTTTATTAGATAATAAAGTGCAAACAAGCAAAGATATTGAAGCTGTTGTAAAAGCACCTATTTTAGGTGAAATACCGAAGTGTGAAAATGGTGATAAAGTGGTAGTGAATAATGAAGAAAAGGGAGCTGTTGCAGAAGCATTTAGAATGTTAAGAACCAATATTGCTTTTATGCTTTCTAATGTTAAGAATGAAAATAAAACTATTTTTATTACTTCAACTGTAGGAGCAGAGGGAAAAACTTTTGTGGCGGTAAATTTAGCTGCTGTATTAGCATTGTCAAATAAAAAAGTATTGTTAATTGGTGCAGATATTAGAAAACCTAAAATTAAAGAATATTTAAATGCTCCGTTTGATAATAAAGGCTTAACACATTTTTTAATGGATACATCATTAAAAGTGAAAGATGTAATAGTACGTAATGAAGATGCCAAATTTGATATTTTACACTCTGGAATTATTGCACCTAATCCTTCTGAATTATTAATGAACGGTCGTTTTGATGAAGTATTGGCCTATGGAAAAGAATTTTACGATTTTGTAATTGTTGATACAGCTCCTATAAAAGTAGTGACAGACACTTTATTGTTAAGTTATACAGCAGATTTATTTGTTTATGTAATAAGAGCTAATTATTTAGATAAGCGTTTGTTAGAAATTCCTGCTAAATTATATAGTGATAAGCGTTTAAAAAATATGGCAGTACTTCTTAATGATGTTAATATTGAAAAAGGATTTGGCTATGGTTACGGATACGGTTACGGTTACGGCGAAGACATCCCTAAAAAACCATGGTGGAAACGAATTATTAACAAGTAGTAGAAAGTTTAAACTATTAAAACTGTTATCTTGGATTAAATTCGGGGTAACAGTTTTTTTTATGAAAAAATAAATTGTTTTGAAAAAGAAGCTCTACAAGTTGTGCGTTTTTCATCAGTAATTTTATCTAAATTCTTTGGATGTTTATTTTTATATACTAAGGATCATAAAAAAAATACAACAAGTAGTAAAAAGGAATAGAAATAAATTTGGGCAACTTATATGAATTAAGAAATAATAATTCTCTTTCAAGTAATAGAATTTTATTCTAAAAAAATATAATTACCACTTTTTCTTAGGTGTTCTAAAATCAGGATTAAATAATTTTCCACCAAGATAAATAACATTTCCGGTTGAAATATGAAAATGGGGTATTGCTCCGTCATATCGAGGATCTATATTGTTAATTTTAAAATATCGTGTGTTAATGAGGTTTTTGAGATCTTGAATATCTCTTTTTGTAGCTGGGTCATTTTCAGTGGAACCAAAGAAGTGTTTTGTAAGAGCTTTTGTTCCATCAGCAACTAATGTTCCCAGAGCTGCATTTCCAACTCCAGCCAAACTAACTTTTTCTATTTTTGTTTTTTTGGGTAATAAAGTGCTTTCTAAAACCTCTTTATTAATTGGCTCTTTAACTTTATTTACGGCATTTTCAATTTTAACATTATTTTTGTGATGATGATTTTTAGATCTACAAGTTGCAGAGCAAAATTTTTGAATTTTTCTTCTTCTAGGCTTGAATTTTGATTGACAAAATTCA
>SDWL01000229.1 GCA_004195315.1 Lutibacter sp. | reverse complement strand
AGATGTGTATAAGAGACAGAAATTAATTACTTCTTGTAAAGTTGAAAAGGTAATATCTTCTATTAATGAAACAGTTCTTCAAACTAATTTAGGAAATTTAAATGCTAAAAAAGTAATATTTTGTACAGGTTTACAATCAGATAGAATTGCAGAAAAAGACGATTTAAAATTAGATATGCAAATTGTTGGTTTTCGAGGAGATTATTATGAATTAAAACCTGAAGCTGCTCATAAAATTAAAAACTTAGTGTATCCGGTTCCAGATCCTAAATTTCCATTTTTAGGTGTTCATTTTACAAGAATGATTGATGGGAGTATAGAATGTGGACCAAATGCAGTTTTTACCTTTAAAAGAGAAGGTTATAAGCGCACAAGTTTTAGTTTAAGAGATACTTTTGAAGCATTAACATTTATTGGAACTTGGAAGTTATTTGGGAAAAATTGGCGTAAAGGAATTGATGAATATAAAAGAGCCTTTTCAAAACGATTATTTGTGAAAGCTCTGCAAAAAATGATGCCTACAATTACAGTAAATGATGTTCAAGCTACAAGATCAGGAGTTAGAGCACAAGCAATTGATTTTCAAGGAAATATGGTTGATGATTTTAAAATTATGAAACACAACAATAATATTCATATGTTAAATGCGCCGTCACCAGCTGCAACATCTTGTATGGCTATTGCTGATGAAATTGTAGAGGTAGCGGTAAATTATATGCTATAAAATTTTATAGAAACGAAATTTAATTTTCATCTTATAAAATAAAAAGTGGATTTCCTTTAGTAACCCACTAAATAATTAAGGCTTTTCCTGATATTAAAAGTATTTCAATTGGGCAATTACAAGTTTTACTAAACATATTTCAATGACCTTAGTAATTAACGAAAATGTAACAATTAGAGGTAATTGTTTTTCGTATTACAGACATACTTTTTTGGATTGTATCATTATTTAGGTTTATTTTGTAATTCAAAATATGAAAAAAATTATTCAACTTTTATTTTTGGTTTCATTGAGTTCGTTTTCACAAGTTGGAGGTGAGAGTATCTATAATTTTCTGAATTTGACGGGATCAGCAAAGCAAGCAGCTTTAGGTGGTAAAACATTAACTTTATTAGATGATGTGAATCAACCTTTATGGAATCCTTCAACAATAAATCAAGATTTGGATAATCAATTATCTGTAAATTATTTAAATTATTTGGCGGATGTTAATTTAACTTCAGCATCTTTTGCTCATATGGTTAGTAGGAATTTCGGAACCATTCATGCAGGAATTACTTATTTAAACTACGGGAAATTTATTAGAGCTGATGAAAGCGGAATAGAAACAGGAAATTTTAAAGCATATGACTTTTCTTTTTCTGTTGGTTATTCATATAATATTTTTCAAACAGATTTTTTTATTGGAGCCAACCTTAAATTAATTAATTCAGTTATTGAAAATTATTCTTCGTTTGGAGTTGGTGCAGATTTAGCTCTTTTATATTATAATGAATATGATTCTTACGTTTTTACTTTAGTGGTTCGTAATATTGGGTATCAAGTGACTGTATTTGATGAGACGAGAGAAGAATTACCCTTAGAAATAGATTTAGGAGCTTCGTATAAATTAGAAAATGTGCCAATTACTTTTCATTTTACTTTTGATAATTTACAAAAATGGTATATTTCAGAAAGTAATCCTTCAAATGCAACTACTGATATTGATGGAAATGTAACTAGTGAAGAAATTTCTTTTTTCAATAATGCTATTAGGCATTTAGCAATGGGGGTAGAATTATTTCCAAAAGGAGCGTTCAATATTAGGTTAGGCTATAATTTTAGACGTGCAAAAGAATTACAATTAATTGATAAAAGAACATTTGCTGGTTTTACGGCAGGTTTTGGATTAAAAATGAATAAATTAAAGTTTAGTTATGCATTTTCCAAATATCATCCTGCTTCAAATGCAAGTACGTTTAGTTTACAAATAAATTTAAATTAAGAAATTGAGAAAAATAACAATAGCAATAGACGGATTTTCGTCAACTGGGAAAAGTACCATTGCAAAGCAGCTTGCAAATAAATTTCAATATGTATATGTTGATTCAGGCGCTATGTACAGAGCTGTTACTTTATATGCAATGCAAAAAGGTTTTATTTCAAAAAATTTCTTTAATTCGGACAAATTAATTTCTGATTTAATTAAAATTAACTTGACATTTAAGTTTAATCCAGTACTTGGTTTTGCAGAAATGTATTTAAATAATACTAATATTGAAAAAGAAATTAGAACCTTAGAAGTCTCTAAATTTGTAAGTAAAGTAGCTGAAATTTCGGAAGTTAGAAGAAAATTAGTAGAGCAACAGCAACAAATGGGAATTAATAAAGGAGTTGTAATGGATGGAAGAGATATTGGAACCGTAGTATTTCAAAATGCAGAATTAAAATTGTTTATAAATGCTTCTGCTGAAAAACGTGCTAAACGTAGATTTGATGAATTGATTCAGCGAGGCGATAAAGTAACTTTTGATGAAATATTAAAGAATGTTCAGTATAGAGATCATGTAGATTCAACAAGAGAAGATTCACCCTTAATTATTGCTGAGGATGCCATTGAAATTGATAATTCAGATATGACTTTAGAGGAACAATTTAAAAAAATTTATAAAATTACTTTAGATAAAATAAATGAACTAAGTTAACGTTTGAAGTAAAATAGTTGAATTATTGATTGTTAAATTTAAATTGTTCTATTTTAGGATTTTTGACATAACATTAAACTCAAATCTTTCTTTTCCTATTTGAAAATCGTGATTACCAATATTTGAAAAGCCATTTCTTTTATAAAAATTTATAGCTCTATCATTGCTTTTAAGTACAGATAACCAAATGCTTTTACTCCCAAACTTCATTGCTTTTTTAATTAACTTAGTTTGCAACTCAAGTCCAATTTTCATTGAAAGAAAATCTTTCAGAACATATATTTTTTGTAATTGCGAAGTGTTTTTAGATTCAATAAACACAGAAGCTGAGCTTATTTTTAACTTTGCATAACCAACAGGTAATTCATTTACAAAAGCAATCCAAAAAACATTGTTATTATTTTTAATGCTATTTCTAATTTTTTCAACTGAAAAAGTTCTATTTAAGTATTCTAATAAATCATTTTGATCTCTATAATAATGACCAAAAGTTTCAGTAAAAGTAACACGTCCTAAAAGAGCAATAAACTGAACATCAGTTAGTATAGCTTCTCTAATTTCTAATTTATTTATTGGTAATAAATTCAAACTAATTAAGGAATATTTAAGTATTTATGTGTTTGTAATGAAACTTTCCATTGAGGATGTTTCATAACATAATCAACAATTAAAGGAATCATTTCTTCACGCTTGCTCCATTCAGGTTGTAAAAACAATTCACAATTTACAGATACTTTTGAAGCTTGTTCTTCGGCAAATTTAAAATCATTTTTATTAACAACAATTATTTTAAGTTCATTTGCTTTTGGATAAATTGCATCTAACGGTAATTTTGTTTTTTTTGGAGAAAGACAAATCCAATCCCATTTTCCAGTTAATTTATAAGCTCCTGAGGTTTCAATATGTGTTTTAATATTCTTTTTCAGAAGTAAATTTGTGATGTATTCTAAATTCCACATGGTTGGTTCTCCACCAGTTACAACAACAGTTTTAGCAAACTTTATGACATTGCTAATGATATTATCTGTATGTGTTGGTGGATGCAAGTCTGCATTCCAACTTTCTTTTACATCGCACCAATGGCAACCAACATCACAACCACCAATTCTAATAAAATAGGCAGCTTTTCCAGAGTGAAATCCTTCACCTTGAATGGTGTAAAATTCTTCCATTAAAGGAAGCATTTCTCCTTTATTTATAAGTTGTTGTGTATGTTCATCAATCATTTTGCAAATATAGTCATAAGAACTAATAATAAATAAATTCAACTTAATTTCTATTGAAATTTTTAATTTGAGATATAAATCTTATTTTTAAGAAAAATATTTACAATGGATAGGAAAGAAGG
>SDWL01000228.1 GCA_004195315.1 Lutibacter sp. | reverse complement strand
AGATGTGTATAAGAGACAGCTATTTAAATAATTTAGGCGAAACAATTTCACCTAGAAAATGTGTTTTACTTTAATTAAATATTTAAGAAAAAGAAGCTGCAAATAATAACTTGAGAAAATTGTCGTCCCCATAACTGTAGTACAATGAAAGCCTCTGATTTTGTGACAGCTAAATTTTTATTTCATTCTTATAATAACAAATTCAGTTCTTCTATTTAACTGGTGTTCATCTTTAGAACATTTTACACCATTTAAACATTTATTAACCAGTTGAGTTTCTCCAAAACCTTCATACTTTGTTATTCTATTAGCATCTATATCATTAGAAATTATATATTCATATGTTGATTTTGCTCTTTTATTTGATAAATTTATGTTGTATTGATCATTCGCCCTACTATCTGTATGTGACTCTAATCTAATTACCATACCTGGATATTTATTCATTAAGTTCACAACTTTATCTAGTTCTAAGGCTGCATCAGGTCTAATATTGGATTTATCTAAATCAAAATAAATAGTTTCTAAATCAGCTAATAGTACTATATCTTCAATGGGGTTTAAACCAAGATTTAAATTAACAACAAGTTCTTTTTCCTTATCTAAGTTAAAGGAATTGAATTCTTTAGAGATATTAGTATATTTTTCTTTTGAACCTTCTAATGTAAAATTCGCATCTCTATCAACAATATGCTCGTAATATCCATCTGCTTCGGTTATAAAATATGCTATTTCTTCTCCTTTAGCATCTTTTAAAACAACTTTTGCATTTTCAATAGGTTCATTATTAGCATCATCAAGAATTTGACCTTTATGCATTAATGGTGGTATTCTAGTAAATTTATAAATATCATCATCTCCAACTCCTCCTTCTCTATTTGAAGAAATGTATCCGTCAAAACCTTCTTGTGATAAATAATAAGAAAAGTCATCCATTGAACTATTAATAGGTTCTCCAAGGTTTAAAATATTTACAACTGCATTATTTTCATCTTCAATTGTTGCAAAAATATCTAATAATCCAAAACCTACATGACCGTCTGAAGAGAAAAATAAGGTTCCTTCATTATGAATAAATGGAAACATTTCATTTCCTTCGGTATTTACAATTTTCCCCATGTTTTTTGGAATTCCTAATGTTCCATCTTCATTTATTGCTACAACATAAATATCTGCACCACCTATTCCACCAGTCATATCAGAAGTGAAATATAATTTTTTACCGTCACCACTTACTGAAGGATGACCTACAGAATATTCATCATTATTAAAATGAACGCCTTTAATATTGGTCCAAACTCCATTTACTAACTCTGCATTAAATATTTTAAGGTTATTAACTCCTTTTTTATCTGATCTTTTTTCTCCCTCATAAAAATTATTTCTTGTAAAATACATTTTAGTTCCACCTGCAGTAAAGGAAGCTGGACCCTCATGATAAATCGAATTTACATCTCCTTCAATTTTTTTAGATTGTTCAACTGAACCCTCTTTATCAACTTTATAAAGGTCTAAAAATGGCTGTGCATTCCATGCATATTTTCTTTTTGTTGATACTCCTTCATCTTTTGAAGATACAAATACAACATCGTTATTATTTTCAACCGCCCCAAAATCACTAAATGGTGTATTAAAATTAGTTTTAGCCAATGAATATTGCTTTTTTAAATTAAACATGGCACTAATAAAATCCTTTTTATCTAAAAATTCAGTAACTCTTGAATCTTTACTTGCTACTTGTTTATAATTATCAATCCATATTTTAGATTCATCATAATTACCAACACCTCTTAATGCCTGTGCATAGAAATAATAATACTCTTCTGGTACATTTTCATGTTGCACAACATGTTTATAAACTTCAACTGCTTCTTTAGGTTTTCTTAAATACATATAAGAATCACCCAATTTTCGCATTGCATAACTTTTATTGAAATTTGAATCTATTAATTTCTCGTACTTTTTAATTGCTTTCACAAACGAAAAACTGTTATAAAGTCTGTCTGCTCTTTTTAATTTTCCCGATTGTCCAAATGAAGATGAACATATCAATAAAAAAACAATTGTTGCTAATTTTATAGTTTTCATAATTTTAGTTCTATCTGATTAAAAATATCTAGGTGATTTCATTTTATCTTTTGTGTATTTAAACTCATACATTAACAAAATCTCATGAGATCCTGTAGTATAAGGTCTAATTTCTCCTGTTGGAATTTCATAAGTATAACCAATTCTGAATTGTTCGGAAACTTGAAAATCTACAAGTGCTCCAATGGCTCTTTGTTCTCCATTAATTCTATAGGAACCACCTAACCAAAACTTTTCATCAAATAATAAGTTTGCTGTTAAATCAGTTGATAAAGCTGCTCCTTTAGTATATTTAAGCATAAATGAAGGCTTTAATTTTAAGCTTTTACTTAAATCAAAAACATAACCTCCAATACCGTAATAGTGAACCGTTTCTAGTGCTGCATAATCAGTTAGATTATTTAAGTCATGATTTATAAGTTTTGGAAGTGATAACCCAAAGTACCATTTATCACTATGAACTAATACTCCAGCTCCAAAATTTGAATTCCATCTATTTAATCTTTCATCAAAATATGAATCTTGATTAACTTCAGTTAAATTATATAGCTCTTCAGCTAATTTATAATAAGTCATACCTCCCTTTAACCCAAAACTAATTTTTAAATCTTCACTAGCTTTAATAGTGTACGAAAAATCTGCGTATACATACGTAAAGTTCTCAAAACCTGACTTATCATTTATTAAAGATAACCCCAACCCTATTTTTTCATTTCTTAATGGTGAATGAATTGATAACGTTTGAGTTTGTGGTCCACCATCAAATCCTGCCCACTGATTTCTATTTAATCCAACTATGCTTAATGCTCCTCTACTACCTGCATAAGCTGGGTTAACAGCAATTGTATTATACATATATTGGGTAAACTGTGGTAATTGCTGTGCATTAGAATATTCAAATCCTAGAATTAGCAATACTATAATTATAATTAAACGTTTCATAGTTTTATTTTTATTAATTAGTTCCTAAATAAATATATCCTGTTATTGGCTGTAACAAATCTCCTCCAGAATCTATTACACTAACAATGTAATAGTAAGTTCCTGCAGGTAGCTTATTATTTGATCCCATAGTTAAACCAGAGTTATTAGAATATCCTCCCCAGTTATTTTGATAATCATTCGATTCAAATATAATTTTTCCCCAACGGTTAAATATTTTAACTATATATTTACAACCTCCATCATCACCCGTTATTGACCCTACTATAAATGTATCATTTACACCATCATTATTTACCGTTACAACTTTAGAAATATCGTCAGCTGTTGAACATGGTAATACAATACAATCGTTTTTTAAAGAAAGTTCTGAAACACAACCTTCACTTGATGTAAAAGTAAACTCAAATACTACTCCGATTTCCCAACCAATTACATTAAATGTACTACCGCTTATTCTGCTTTGAGTATTGACATCTTCACTATCCCATACTCCTTCAATATTAGATGCAATACTTAAATAATTATTCAAATCTACAGATTGTACAAATTCGCCATTATTACCATATAAATCATCACAAATAAATGCAGATTCTATTTTGCTATAGGTAACAGTTAAGTTTAACGTTGCTATATTTGTACATCCTACTTCATTCTCACTATCAAATGTATAAACTCCGCTTTCTGTATATATAACTTCATTCCAAGTATAGCTATTACAAGCTGTAATGTCTTCTGATGTGACTGTACTATTGTTGATCGTTAAATTTAACGTTGCTGTATTTGTACATCCTAATTCATTTTCACTATCAAATGTGTAAACTCCGCTTTCTGTATATATAACTTCATTCCAAGTATAGCTATCACAAGCCGTAATGTCTTCTGATGTTGTTGTGCTATTATCTGTACTTATCAAGTTCAATGAAGTTGTTTCTGAACATCCATTATCGTTATCTGTTACTGTTACCGTGTAATCTCCTGCTATAGTTACATCGATTGTTGCTGTAGTTGCTCCTGTATTCCATAAGTAA
>SDWL01000227.1 GCA_004195315.1 Lutibacter sp. | reverse complement strand
CATTAGTAACTACCCATTGATATTTTTTTGACAATAAACCTCCAGCTTTTGCAATACCAGAAGCCATTACACCTCTTTCTAGTTGTTCATTGTCTATTTCACTTTCCAAGGCTTTTTTAAGCACTGGTTGTAATTCTTCAAAACTTGCGGTAAAGGTATCTGCTTTTAAGGTTGTTGGGTCTAGTAAACTCCCCAACTCTGGTGCTAATTGAAAATGGTCGTACAATGCTCGCATTCCGTTTTCCATTCGTTCTTTGTCTTCAAAACGAGTGCCTTTACCCACTAATTTAACCCAGTCTTCCCTTTTTCCTTTTGGAGCAATACCAGAACAGGCTAAGTTCATTTCGGGTAATTCTTTGTATGTACCACAGAATTTCCAAGCGGTTAATGCCAAGTTAAACGCGGCAATTTGTGTACAGCGAGCATCCAACTCTAAACCGTGGAGGTTTTCAGTAATTACTTTATCAGTAGCTTCTTCTTTGGTTAGTCCTTCCTCTAACATTCTTAAAGAAGCAAACAAAGGGAACAAAGAAGCCACAAAATGACCAGAACCCATACAAGGGTCTAAAGAAGTTACCTCAGCAGTTTTATCTGGCCAACCTTCAAATTTTCCTGCAGCAGGCGAACCATCTTCCAACAATCGTAAATATTCAAATTTCACAGGTGGTGTTACTCCAGGATTTCGGTTTATCCACCAAGCACCTAATGTGTTGTCAATTAAAAAATTAACCATATAAGGTTCGGTAAATAATTGCGTAACAGCTGGTAATCTTGCTCCATCAACCTTAGCACCTTCATTAACCTCTTTATTAACTGTTGCCTTTGCTTCACTTTGCCAAAACTGGTATACCCAACCTAAGGCATCATCAGCTTTGAAGATATCAGTTTCTAAGCCATCAATAATTCCTTCAAATTTTATTCTATCATCCGTCGCAAATTTCACCTGCATTAAAGGATCTTCCACTCTAAAAATAGCCGGTAACATTTTGGAGGCATAAGCTGCTGCAGCCTCCCATTTATCAACATAATTTTCATCAACTGCCAACTCTTCACAATCGGCCAAAGAAACTGCAATACCACTGTGATGCATTAATAGGTTGTTGGCTTCTAAAAAACGGGCAAATAACATTTTATGCCACATTTCATAAGCTAATTCATAGGAAAGATGGTCTATATTTTGAACTCCATTAGCTTGTAATTCATCACCCAATAAACGCGCTTTGCTGCGCAATGAATTACGCAAACTACGTTGCTCTGGCGACATATGAGGAAAAGGTTCTGTATGGTCTATTGCTAATCCTTGCAACGCATTACGGGCACCTAATTCAGCTGTTTTACGTGCCTTTTTTACGGCATCTTCAAGTGTTTTTCTTTGTTGGGTGGTTAGTACTGCCATTATTTAAGAATGATTGAGCTTGAGTTTTTAATTATTTCTTCTAAAGCTTTCTTCACTTGAGCAAGGTACTTATCTATATCATTTTGATTAGATATTGTACCGCGAGGTAAGCTAAAAGAAACCGCTTGTGGTGCAGAGATTAATGTAGCTTCTTCTAAAGCACTATTAAACTGACCTGGTAAAGCTGCAATTTTTGTACGCCAATCGTATAAGGATGCTTTTTGGAGCTGATATAATAATCCTTGAGCACTCAGCATTTTAATCTCTGGCTTTGCTAATATTTGATTATGGATTAAAATACCTCTTTTTTGCTCTGGTGTTATTTTCTTAAAGTACTCGTTTTCTTGCAGCTCTATAAATTTAACATCATAAAGTTCATTGTAACTGGTTTTTAACTTATTTAATTCAGAGTTTAGTTTATCAGTTAATTTAGTTAACAAAGGCTGAATTAGATCTGGTTCTTGAAGTAATAATCTATCATCATAAATGGCGTCATAATCTAATTGAATTTGTGCTATTTCCTCATCGTCTGGTGCTTGTTCTATTAAATTTGATAATAAGGTCCACTGTGGCTCTCTCGCTTTTACAATAATTGCTTTTGCTGTCCAATCTTTATATTTGTTTCCTAAGTCATCTTTTTGTTCCAGAATGTCTAAAAGTCTTTCGTTCCCTTCTTTATTTTCAATGTCTTTTAGGAAATTGATATTGATAGGTTCTGGTCTTGGTGCATCGCCACTTATTTGATTGGCAAGTGTTTTTAATTTGTCAATAAATGCATTAGAAAAAGGAAATATTTCTTGGTTTGGAGGACAAGAAATGCCAGCATCTTGAAACAGTTTTTTAATTTTTATTTTATCAGATGCCCCAATGATATGTACTTCCTTTTTAAAGATAGCCCCATTTATTTTTGAGGCATTTAAATTCGCTTCTGTAGCAGATATTTGTTGAGCGTTTTTTAATAAGATGATAATTGCATCAATGGCATCTTGACTATACCCATAAGGTGCTTTCATAAAAACACCTCTGATATCTTTACCCGTTTTTGTTGCATTGCCAATAAAGCGTAAAATATCTAATGCGATAGGGTGGGTTTGCACTTCTCCTTTGAAATTAATTTCATTTAAAGCATCTGGATTGCCAGCAATTGCTTTTGATAATACTTGTCCCCAACGCAGTGCATCGGCTTTGCCTTTAAATTCTGAAAATTGTCTATCCGCTAAACTTTTAAGGGCGCTCTCTACATTGTCTCTAATATTGCCAACCTCAACTGTATTTCCACCTGCTAAATAGATTATTGCTTCTTCACAAATTTTATTTACTAAATCTTCAACAGCCGTTTTTGCCATTGACAACCTCGTGTCCATACTCTTTTTTGCCTGTTGTCCTTCAGGTGTTGAAGGTAGCCCCATTTCATTAATGGTTAAACCAGCTGCTAAATATTTTAATATTTCACCACGTAATTCAGGATCTTTTAATTTTTTTACGAATATATAGGACAATGGCATATCATTACCAGCCGCACGAATTTCATTTAATACAGTTGCTTGGTTTTCATACCAGCCATCACGAATCCAAGCATTCAAATTATGTTCGGTATTTGGGAGGGTGTCTTTATCCCACAATTCAAAATCTCTTACAATTTTAGAGACTCCTTGCGTAATGTTTATTGTTTTTGTTTTGTCTTTGAAAAATGTTACAATTCTTTCTTTTCTATAATTTTGAATTTGGTCTTCACCATTATTATTTAGTTTTGAATACTGTTTAGCAAATTCTTGTTCCCATTCAGAACCTACTCTCGTTTGCAGCTTGTATTCATCTCCAATAGACATTAGAATTTTTTCATCAACTAATTTTTTGATTAAATCTTTTACTTTAGTTCTAAAAACATCTGAACTGACTGATAAATCATCAATTAATAAATCTGCAATATTATTTTCATTAGATTTTAACCTATTAGCATTATCAGATGGTAAAAGGTCAATTAAAAAAACCGCACTTAAAATTCTTCCTTCCAGTAATTCATCTCCACCTTTTGATTTTTTTTCTTCAATTAAGGTATTTGTTTCATTTAGCAGACGCGCATTCTGAATTAATTGTTGCTGCTTTTGTTCAAAAATTAGATCGGCAGGCACAATAGCTCCCAACTCTTTTTGAGCAACTTTTTTAATACTTTCGTCAACAATTCTCAATTGACTTCTTAATTGGCCTGACGTACCAGCCGTATCTATTGCCCCTAACACTTTTTTCCAAAATTTACGTGTAGAAGGCAAAATAGGATAATCTGCTACCAAATTTTTATTATCATCAGTCACATATCCGAATTTTGAACCATTTAGGTTACGAGAAATTTCACCTAAGGCACCGTCTAATTTGGCTTTTACTTCAGCAATAACTGAAGGTTTCTTTTCTAGCACCGTTTTACGCGTAACTGTATCAACATCTGTATCAGAGAATGAAACTTTAACGGTAAATCTGTCCATTAATTTTTGAAGCATAGAAGTGTCTGAAAGTGCATTTTGACCTGTTGCAACTAACAAAAACTTACCTTCAAAATTACTTGATAATTCTTGGGCTAAATTTTGAACATCTATACTTTTATCTCCATCAGTTCCTATAAATTGCTGTACTTCATCTAAAACAATAATGGTTAATGGAATTTTATCACCAAAGAATAGTGGTAATACCCTGTCTCTTATACACATCT
>SDWL01000226.1 GCA_004195315.1 Lutibacter sp. | reverse complement strand
TATGTGATGTTTGTGATGATTATAATCAAAACTAGATTGATGTGTTAGTGATTATGCATGTGAGATGTATGTGAGTTTGTTAATCTAAAATGTGAAATAATGTTGTTCAATCACAATAAATCACAACATAGGCGTAAAGTTTGTGATGTTAGTAGAGATTCCTGATCCTGAAGTGATTTTAGGTGTGATTTTAGCATTCTTAGTTGGTTTAGGGGTGTTGTATGGATTTTACAAAGCTCGTCCATTCATCAAGTCCAGGAGTGAGATGTCTGATATATCACAATCTGAGCGTTTAGAGTATTATGAAAGACAGTTAATTGACATGAAAATACGCCTAGATGCCATAGAAATACAAGGAATTGAGCAAAAAACAGAGGATCCAAATTTGGAATTAAAACAATTCTTAGAGAAATTAGCAAAGAATGAAGCACCTGAGATACAAGTTGATGATGTTAATCACTCTGAAGTTGTACCTGGAAAACCAATTTCTACGCCTAGTGTTTCCACCACAGTTCATACAAATCCAACAGATCATGTGTTGCATCTTATCACAAACAAAGCTATGACATCACGTGACATACAAATCACATTAAAACGATCCAGAGAACACACCTCAAGATTAATGAAAAAATTATTTGATAATACTGAAGTAGCCTTTGCTATAAAATCAAATTCTGAGCTTGATAGAGCTTTCTATTTGTTTGAAATGATAAAACGAGAACCACTAGTTAAAATAGGAACTGCGGTTACAAAGTTTGCATTGAAAACGTACTTGCCCGTTGAAGGTATTATACGTGCAACTGTTTTTGACCATTTTTGTGGTGGTGTAACTGAGAAAGATTGTATGCCAACTATTGATAAAATGTTTACTAAAAACGTGCATTCTGTGTTAGATTATTCAGCTGAAGGTAAAGAAGTTGAAGAGCATTTTGATTTAGCAATGGAAAAAACGCTTAACACCATAAAGTTTGGAAAAGAAAAAGCGAGTTTGCCTTTTGCAGTATTTAAACCAACTGGTTTTGGAAGGTTAAAAGTGTATCAGAAAATAACTGAAGGCATAGCATTAGATACCCACGAAGAAGTGGAATGGAATCGTATTAAAGAACGATATGATATTGTAAGTAAAGCCGCTTTTGAAGCAGGTATACCATTATTAATAGATGCTGAAGAAACATGGATGCAAACTGCAGCAGATGATTTAATTGAAGAAATGATGGTAAAATACAATAAAGAAAAGGTTATTGTATTTGGAACTTTACAGTTATACCGTTGGGATCGTTTAGATTATTTAAAGGAAATGCATAAACGTTCTAAAGAACAAGGCTTTAAAATTGGTATGAAATTGGTTCGTGGTGCTTACATGGAAAAAGAGCGTGAACGTGCTGAAAAATATGGTTATAAAGATCCAATTTGTGTTGATAAAGATGCTACAGATAAAATGTACAACGATGTTCAAGAATATATGATTGAGAACATTGATGATATGTCTGTGTTTTCTGGAACACATAATGAAGAAAGTTCTTATTTATTAATGGATTTAATTGAAAAATATAAGTTAGCTAAAAACGACAAAAGAATTTGGTTTGGACAATTATTTGGTATGAGTGATCATATAAGTTATAATGCAGCTGAGGAAGGTTACAATGTAGCAAAATACTTACCATTTGGACCTGTAAGAGATGTAATGCCTTATTTAATAAGACGAGCAGAAGAAAATACTTCAGTAGCAGGGCAAACTAGCAGAGAACTTAACCTTTTGAAGACAGAACGTAATAGACGTAAAGTTTAAAAGATATTTTAATATAAAAAAAGAGCTGTTTTAATAGCTCTTTTTTTATACGTTTGTAAATCAATCTATTAACTTAACTTTATTATTTTTAATTTATACTTAAAAACGAAATAAAACAACTACTTTTGCAGCTTCTAAAAAATAAGAATATGCAATCTATCAGAAACATAGCTATTATAGCTCACGTTGATCACGGTAAAACTACATTGGTTGATAAAATTATTGACCAAGCTCAAATCTTAGATGAGCGTAAAGTAAGGACAGAATTATTATTAGATAATAATGATTTAGAGCGTGAACGTGGAATAACTATTTTATCTAAAAATGTTTCTATAATATATAAAAATGTAAAAATTAATGTAATTGACACACCTGGTCACGCTGATTTTGGTGGAGAAGTTGAACGTGTTTTAAAAATGGCTGATGGTGTTTTACTTTTAGTAGATGCTTTTGAAGGTCCAATGCCACAAACTCGTTTTGTATTAGGAAAAGCTTTAGAACTTGGATTAACTCCTATTGTTGTTATAAATAAAGTTGACAAACAAAACTGTACACCAGATTTGGTTCATGATAAAGTATTTGATTTAATGTTTGCTTTAGATGCAACTGAAGAACAGTTAAACTTTGCTTCAGTTTATGGTTCTGCTAAACAAGGTTGGATGAATTATGACTGGAAAGAGGAAACAGATAATATTATTCCTTTACTAGATTCTATTATTGAAAATATTCCTGCATCTCCATACTATGAAGGAACTCCTCAAATGCAAATTACTTCATTAGATTTTACATCTTTTGTTGGTCGTATAGCAATTGGGCGTGTTTTTAGAGGAGATTTAGAAGAAGGAAAGGATTATAAGTTATGTAAGGCAGATGGTAGCTTTAAAAAAGTTAGAATTAAAGAATTGCATACTTTTGAAGGTTTAGGTAAAGATAGAGCCTCAAGTGTTAGAAGCGGAGATATCTGTGCTATTACGGGTATTGAAGGATTTGAAATAGGTGATACTATTGCCGATATAGAAAACCCAGAAGCATTACCAAGGTTAAAAGTAGATGAGCCTACAATGAGCATGTTGTTTACAATTAATAATTCTCCTTTTTATGGAAAAGAAGGAAAATACGTTACCTCTCGTCATTTACGTGATAGATTATATAAAGAAACTGAAAAGAATTTAGCGCTAAGAGTTGAAGATACTGATACTGAAGATAAATTTAATGTCTTTGGACGTGGAATTTTGCATTTATCGGTTCTAATTGAAACAATGCGTAGAGAAGGATATGAGATGCAAGTTGGTAGACCACAAGTTATTATAAAAGATATTGATGGTGTTAAATGTGAACCTTATGAAACTTTAGTAATTAATGTACCTGAAGAACTATCGAGTAAAGCAATTAACTTAGTAACTCTTAGAAAAGGAGATATGTTAGTTATGGAACCAAAAGGAGATATGCAACATTTAGAGTTTGATATTCCTTCGCGTGGTTTAATAGGGTTACGTAATAAAATATTGACAGCCACCCAAGGAGAAGCTATTATTAATCATAGATTACGTGGCTTTGACACATTTAAAGGAGAAATATCAACTTCTAATAATGGTGCTTTAATTTCGGGTGAAGCTGGTAAAGCAACAGCATATTCTATTGATAAACTAGGTGATAGAGGTATTTTCTTTATTGATATCAATCAAGAAATTTACAAAGGACAAGTTGTTGGTGAAAATAATAGACAGGACGATATGGCTATCAATTTAACGAAAGGTAAAAAACTGACAAACGTTCGTAAATCTGGAACGGATACAGCCGTTAATATTGCTCCAAAGAAAGAGTTTTCTTTGGAAGAATGTATGGAATATATTAAGGATGATGAGTACCTAGAAGTTACACCACTTAGTTTACGTATGCGTAAAATTTCTTTTAGATAACTTTTTGAAAATATAAATTATTTTAAAGCTTCCATTAATTTGGGAGCTTTTTTATTTTAAAGATAGTATCCAACAGTGTGAGTTTGCTTAATCCCATTAAATAATAATAAAAGCATTTAATTTAGAATTATATATAGGATAGTGCTAACTTCATACAATTACAGCTGGAACCGATTTATAAAAATAAAATGTGGGCTGCCACCTCAAAAGTTTCAGTTAACCCCAATTCTTTAGCTATATCAGTAGCTGTTTCTCCAATTATATAATAATTCACAATATGTCTAGCTAATTTTTGGATTAGACCATCTCCAATAGCATTTAAACATAAATAATCCATTTATATAAAGCAGAGAGCAGTTATTTTTAGGATAAATAATTAAAGTTATTAACAATTTTTAAAAATAAATTTAATAATTT
>SDWL01000225.1 GCA_004195315.1 Lutibacter sp. | reverse complement strand
AGATGTGTATAAGAGACAGGGCTGTATTAGTAGGAAAAAAAGCTCCAAAATTTAACGCACAAGCAGTAGTAAATGGCATGGAATTTAATGAGAATTATTCATTAGAACAATTTGAAGGTAACAAATATGTAATTTTATTCTTTTACCCAAAAGATTTCACTTTTGTTTGCCCTACTGAATTATTTGCTTTTCAAGAAAAATTGGCAGAGTTTGAAAAACGTAATGTTCAATTAGTTGCTGTTTCTACAGACACTGAGCAATCACACTGGGGATGGTTGCAAATGCCAAAAAATGCAGGTGGAATTCTAGGAGTTACCTATCCACTAGTTGCAGATACCAACAAAACTATATCTAAAAATTACGATGTTTTAGCTGGAGATTATTTTTATGATGATGAAGATCAATTACAAGCTAGTGGTGAATTAATTGCCTACCGCGGTTTATTTTTAATTGATAAAGAAGGAATTGTACGTCACCAAGTGGTAAACGACTTACCATTAGGAAGAAATGTAGATGAAGCTCTAAGAATGGTTGACGCATTACAATTTACTGAAGAGCACGGAGAAGCTTGCCCTGCAAACTGGAGTTCAGAAAAAGAAGGATTAAAAGCAACACATGAAGGTGTTGCCGATTATTTAACGAATCACTAACAAAAATCAAATATATTTTTAAAAACTCTTGAATTAGTTCGGGAGTTTTTAGTTTTTAAACTAACTTTGAAATTTAAAATTTAAAATTTTTATTATGGCTAAATTAACATTAAAAGGAAATCCTATTAAAGCAATAGGAAATTTACCTAAAGTAGGTAAAAAAGCTCCAAAATTCTCTTTGATAAAATCTGATTTATCAAAAGCAAGGTTAAAAGATTTTAAAGGTTCTAAATTAATTTTAAATATATTCCCAAGTTTAGATACTGGTACTTGTGCAGCTTCAGTAAGAAGATTTAACAAAGAAGCAAGTGAACTTGAGAATACTAAAGTATTATGTATTTCAAGAGACTTACCATTTGCTCAAGCACGTTTTTGTGGTGCTGAAGGATTAGAAAATGTAATTACATTATCTGATTTTGCAAAAGGAAAATTTGGTAAAGCCTACGGGATAACTATTGAAGATGGCCCATTAGCAAACTTACATTCTAGAGCAATTGTAATTATCAATGAAGAAGGAGTTATTACCTATACAGAACAAGTTTCTGAAATTGTAGATGAACCTAATTACGAAGCTGCTTTAAAAGCATTATAATATGAATACAGAACGTAATTTTTTTCTTAACAGAATTCAATCAGTGAAATATGCAGCTAAGGGATTTTGGATTTTAATTACTTCTGAAAATAGCATTATTGCACAAGTTCTTATTGGCATTCTTATGACAATATTTGGCTTTATAATGCAAATTTCTGCTACCGAATGGATGTTTCAATTATTTTCAATTGGGCTTATTTTGGTAGCAGAATCATTAAATACTGCTATTGAAAAAATTGCTGATTTTATTCATCCTGAATATCATAAACAAATTGGTAGGGTTAAAGATATTTCTGCAGGAGCAGCTTTTTTTGCTGCAATATTTGCTGTAATTATCGGTTTAATTATTTACTTACCTAAATTTATTTAGGAAATTAACTACAATCACATTAATTTCATATTTTTGTGTGATACTAAAGTAAATGGCCAAAAAAACAAAAACAACAGTAAAAGCTGAAACAAAGCCTCGTTTCCAAAAAACAAAATCTTTTTTTGGAAATAGACAAACTCAAACTATACTCGGTTTGTTTGTTATGTTATTTTCAATATTCTTAGTGATTTCCTTTATATCATACCTCTTTAATTGGCAGGATGATCAAAGTCAACTTTCCAATTTTATAAATAAAAACATCACAGTAAAAAATCTTTTAGGAAAAATAGGCGCAAGTATTAGTCATTTTTTCATTTATGAAAATTTTGGTATTTCGGTTTTATTTTTACCTGTACTTTTATTCTTTTCTGGATTCTTTATCTTTTTAAAAGGAAGTATAAAAAGAATGTTAAAATCTTGGGGATGGGGAATTTTAGGAATCCTTTGGGTTTCAATTTCATTTGGGTTTTTAGCAAGTAAAAATTCCTTGTTGGCTGGAGTTATTGGATTTGAAATGAATATTTATTTGCAACAATTTTTAGGTAAAGCTGGATTAATTTTAGTGTTATTCTTTTTAATTGTTTCTTATTTAGTAATTCGATTTAAATTAACTCCTGAAATTATTAAAACTAGCTTTTTCTCAACTAAAAGCTATGGTAAAGAGACAGTTATTAAAAATACCACAAGTGATAATAAATATCCTCTAGATGAATTTATAGAAGATAAGACATCTTCTATAAAAGAAGAATCAAATGATTCTTCTTTTACTATTCAAGATAATTCCTCAAATGAATTAGAAGTAGCACTTAAACATAATCATGAACCTAAAGAGGTTGAAATTGCAGTTGATCAAATTGTTGAAGAAAAACACGTTGATGAAAATTTATCTGACAGGCTTGTAAAAGACTTTGGAGAATTCGATCCAACGTTAGAATTAAGTAATTATAAATTTCCAACTTTAAATTTATTAAGAGATTATAATGAAAGTATTTCTGTTGATCAAGAAGAATTAGAAGCGCATAAAAATAAAATTGTTGAAACCTTAAACAACTATAGCATTGGTATTGAACGCATTAAAGCAACTGTTGGCCCAACAGTAACCTTGTATGAAATAGTTCCAGTAGCCGGTATACGTATTTCAAAAATCAAAAATTTAGAAGACGATATTGCATTATCACTTTCAGCAATGGGAATTCGAATTATTGCCCCAATACCAGGAAAAGGTACTATTGGTATTGAAGTTCCTAATAAAAAAGCAACCATGGTTTCTATGAAATCGGTGATTTCTTCAACAAAATTTCAAAATTCAGAAATGGACTTGCCAATTGCATTGGGAAAAACTATTTCAAACGAAACTTTTGTGATTGACCTTGCCAAAATGCCACATTTATTAATGGCGGGTGCAACTGGACAAGGAAAATCAGTTGGTTTAAATGCTGTGCTAACTTCATTATTATATAAAAAACACCCAGCAGAAGTTAAATTTGTTTTGGTAGATCCTAAAAAAGTTGAACTAACATTATTTAATAAAATTGAGCGTCATTATTTAGCAAAATTACCAGATACAGATGATGCAATTATAACAGATACTACAAAAGTTGTAAATACTTTAAATTCATTATGTATTGAAATGGATGCTCGTTACGATTTGCTAAAATTAGCAATGGTTCGTAATATAAAAGAATACAATGTTAAATTTAAATCTCGTAAATTAAATCCAAATGATGGACATAAGTTTTTACCTTATATAGTTCTTGTTATTGATGAATTTGCCGATTTAATTATGACCGCTGGTAAAGAAATTGAGACTCCAATTGCTCGTTTAGCTCAGCTGGCACGTGCTATTGGAATTCATTTAATTGTAGCTACTCAACGTCCATCAGTAAACGTAATTACAGGTATTATAAAAGCCAATTTTCCTGCTAGAGCAGCATTTAGGGTAACTTCAAAAATTGATTCTAGAACCATTCTTGATAGTTCTGGCGCTGATCAATTAATTGGTAAAGGAGATATGCTTTTTTCAGCTGGAAATGATTTAATTCGTATACAATGTGCATTTGTTGATACACCTGAAATTGAAAAAATTACTGATTTCATTGGTTCACAACGAGCCTATCCAGATGCATATATGCTACCTGAATATAGTGGTGATGAAATTGGCACAAGTCTTGATATTAATATTAGCGAGCGGGATTTATTATTTAGAGATGCTGCTTTGTTAATTGTTCACGCACAACAAGGCTCAGCTTCTTTACTACAACGAAAATTAAAATTAGGATACAACCGAGCCGGTAGATTAATAGATCAATTAGAAGCTGCTGGTATTGTTGGTTCTTTTGAAGGAAGTAAAGCTCGACAAGTTTTAATTTCAGATGAAATGGCTTTAAATCAATTATTAGATAACGAACCAAAATAATTAAAAGAATAATAAATAATAGAATGAAAAAAATAGCATTATTATTAAC
>SDWL01000224.1 GCA_004195315.1 Lutibacter sp. | reverse complement strand
GTATATATACTTAAATGTTCAGATAATACTTATTATACAGGAGTTACTAGTAATTTGAATAATAGAGTAAACCAACATCAATCAGGCATTTATAAAAACAGTTATACACATCAAAGAAGACCAGTAGAATTAGTTTTTTATGCTGAGTTTACAGATGTAATTATTGCAATTGAGAAAGAAAAACAACTAAAAAAATGGTCTAGAGCAAAAAAAGAAGCATTAATTAATAATGAATATGATAGTTTAATTAATTTAGCAAAAAAGAAGTTCAAAAAGTAATGGGTTCTCGATACGCTTCGCTACTCGAACTGACGAAATAAAGTTAATAACGTCAATTCGAGTGATTTTTGAAAAAAATTGTATCGAGAAGTCTTTTGAAACTAAATTATAATAAAATAAAGCTATGTATTAATTTAGCAAAAAAGAAGTTTAAAAAGTAATGGGTTCTTGATAAGTTGCTACTCGAAAAGAATAAATAGCGTTAAGAATATCACTTCGAGACATTTAGCATAGTCACAGATATAAACAAAATTTGGAAAATGAATAAAATTGATAAGAAAAAGGTTCTTATAACAGGAATGGCTGGTTTTATTGGTCATCATTTAGCAAAATTATTGGTTGCTTCAAATTATGAAGTAGTTGGCTTGGATAATATCAACGATTATTACGATCAAAATTTAAAATTAGCACGCTTAAGAGATTTAGGTTTTGATACCACTAAAATTGAATACAATACTTTATTAAAAATAGAAAATAATGCATTTATAAAACTAGATTTAACAGACTTAGAAAATATAAAACAACTTTTTAAAGAGCAACAGTTTGATTTGGTAGTGAATCTGGCAGCTCAGGCAGGCGTTCGATATTCTTTAGAAAACCCACATTCGTATGTAGATAGCAATATTACAGGGTTTTTAAATATTTTAGAAAGCTGTAGGGCGTTTCCTGTTGAGCACTTGGTTTTTGCTTCTTCTAGTTCTGTTTATGGGTTGAGTGAAGACATTCCTTTTCAAGAAGACAACTGCACCGATCATCCTTTAGCAATGTATGCCGCTAGTAAAAAAGCAAATGAAATGATGGCACATTCCTATGCCAATTTATACAATATTCCGTGTACGGGATTGAGATTTTTTACGGTATATGGTCCTTGGGGAAGACCAGACATGGCATTGCATATTTTTACAAAAGCAATTGTAGAAAATAAAGAGTTTGAAGTTTTCAATAATGGAAATATGAGCCGTGATTTTACCTATGTAGCTGATATTGTTGAAAGCATTAAACGCTTACTTCCAAAACCTCCAAAGGAAAACAACCAGGAGTTTAACCCCCAAAAACCTATACCTTCAAAAAGTTCAAAGCGGTATCAATTATTTAACATTGGTAATAACAGTCCGGTTGCTTTAATGGATTATGTGAAAGCAGTTGAAAAGGCTTTAGGTAAAAAAGGTAAAATTATTTTTAAACCAATGCAACCAGGAGATGTAAAATCTACCTATGCTAATGTAGAAAACTTGTTTAATTATATTGGATTTAAGCCACAAACAAAATTAGAAGACGGAATAAAAGCTTTTGTAGATAAGTATTTGGAGTTGGAAAATGTGAAAGGTGAAGAGTGAAGAGTGAAGAGTGAAGAGTGAAGAGTGAAGAGTGAAGAGCCTGTGCTGAGCGTAGCCGAAGTATCATTCCGCACTTGATGCGGAATCTTATTAAATGATACTTCAAACTTCTATATAATTCCAAATCAATAGATACAGGATGTCACACTGAGCCTAGCCTGTCCTGAGTTGTATCGAAGGGTCGAAGTGTTTTCAAGTATCCAGTGATTTATGGTAATATAAAAGTCTTCGACAAGCTCAGACTGACAATGGATCATCATTACGAGAAGGGCAAACGACGAAGTAATCTTACACAAAAAGAAACAGATTGCTTCTACTTTTACCTTAGCGCCATCTGGATCATTCGCTAAAAATGTATCCCATACATTTTCTTAATGCTTTGCCCAGCAATGATGAATAGTAACGTTATTCCGAACTTGATCCGAAATCTTATGAACTAAACCTAAATGTCGCACAGAGTTGAGCGTGTCCTGAGTTGTATCGAAGGCTCGAAGTGATTGTTATAATTATTTAATGATAAATTAAGAATTCCTTTTAAAATCCTATTCAAAAACCTATATTTACACAGCAAAATTGTTTAAAATAACAGACTTAAACCTCAATAAAATTGGCTGTTTACATAGTTTTATGAATAAAAAGAATACAAATACCAACGATTGGTTATTTGAAATAACCCCGAAAAATAAATTACTTACCCTAAATTTAAAGGAAGTATGGCAATATCGTGATTTATTGATGCTTTTTGTAAAACGTGATGTAGTTACTGTTTACAAACAAACCATTTTAGGTCCATTGTGGTATTTAATTCAGCCACTATTTACTTCAGTAATTTTCACATTAATATTTAACAATGTAGCTAATATTTCAACAGGTTCTGTACCTCCTTTTTTATTCAATTTAGCAGGGATTACCATTTGGAATTATTTTAGGGAATGTTTAACGGCAACATCTAATACATTCACTTCTAATGCCGGAATTTTTGGTAAAGTATATTTTCCAAGACTGATTATGCCATTGTCTATTGTGATTTCTAATTTGCTAAAGTTTGGCATACAATTATTCATTTTTGTAGCGTTTTATATATATTATTATATGAATGGAGCCGCAATTAGTTTAAATGAATATACAATTCTATTCCCAGTAATGATACTTATCATGGGAATGTTAGGTTTGGGCTTAGGAATGATTATCTCATCGATGGTTACAAAATACAGAGATTTAAAAATATTAATAGGATTTGGGTTGCAATTGCTAATGTATGTATCAGCAGTGATGTACCCTGTTTCCTTTTTTGTAGAGAAATTACCAAAATATGCGTGGGTAGTTGAATACAACCCCTTGTCGTTTGTGATAGAAACAGTTCGTTATATGTTGTTGAATACAGGAGAATTTAATATAAATATGTTTTTGTATACTGTTTTAATAACGATTATGATTTTGATTTCAGGGATCTTAATTTTTAATAGAACTGAGAAGAATTTTATTGATACGGTGTAGAGAGTGAAGAGTGAAGAGTGAAGAGTGAAGAGTGAAGAGTGAAGAGTGAAATGCTTTGCAGGCTCAGCGTGGAGGGTTTACCGTTCAAAGTTCACGGATAACAGCTCACCCAGAAAAAAAAGTTCACGAATAAAAAAAATAAATTGCTAAAAGAATGGATCATAAAAAATTAGATGCTTGGAAAATGAGTATAGATTTGGTAGCTGAGGTTTATAAAGTGACTAAGACTTTTCCAAAAAATGAAGAATACGGAATTACAAGTCAAATGAGAAGATCAGCTGTTTCAGTTCCTTCCAATATCTCTGAAGGAGCAGGGAGAGATTCAAAAAAGGAATATATTCGATTTTTGAATATTTCTATAGGCTCATTGAGCGAATTAGAAACACAGATGATTATTGCACAACGATTAAAATATATAAATAATTCAATTATTTTTGATGAGATTGTGAAAGTGAGGAAATTGTTAATTGGATTAAAAAAGTATTTGGTAAATAAAATTTAAATAGAGAGTGAACTGTTCACCGTTCACATAAAACAGTTCACATTGAACGAATGCAATGAGTGAAACAATCTTAAAAATAGAAAACCTAAGCAAACAATATCGACTTGGCACAGTAGGCACAGGTACTATAAGCCACGATTTAAACCGTTGGTGGCATAAAGTGCGTGGTAAAGAAGACCCATTTTTAAAAATTGGGGATGTAAACGACCGGGCTACTAAAGGAACTTCTGATTATGTGTGGGCATTAAAGGATATTAATTTTGAAGTAAATAAAGGAGAAGTGCTTGGTATTATTGGTAAAAATGGTGCTGGGAAATCTACCTTATTAAAAATACTTTCAAAAGTTACAGGTCCAACAACTGGAAGCATAAAATCTAGAGGGCGTATTGCTTCATTATTACAGGAAGAGAAAACATTTATTTAAATGGCGCTATTTTAGGAATGACCAAAACTGAAATTAATGCCAAATTAGATGAAATAATAGAGTTCTCGGGTTGTGAACGCTATATTGATACTCCAGTAAAACGTTATAGTAGTGGTATGACGGTTCGCTTGGCTTTTGCTGTAGCGGCTTTTTTAGAACCTGATATTTTAGTGATTGATGAAGTACTAGCTGTTGGTGATGCAGAATTTCAAAAAAAGGCCATTGGTAAAATGCAGGATATTTCAAAAGGAGAAGGTCGTACTGTATTGTTTGTGAGCCATAATATGGCGGCAGTGAAGAGTTTGTGTACTAGAGGGATTGTATTGGGGAATGGAGGGGTTGTTTTTGATGGGGATGTGAATAATGCTGTTGATACATATTTATATGATGATAAAAATAAAAGTTGGTTTTATAAAAATAATTACAATATAGAGGATAAGTCATTTATAAGAAGCGTAAAAGTTATTACAAGTTCAAAAAAAGGTATTCATAATTTTAAAGAAGATATTAAAATTAGTATTGAAGTGTATTGTAAAAGTAAAATAACGGACCCCGCGATATCTTATCAAATACTTAATAGTGACAACATCCCATTGGTACATGAATTAAATTTAAATACTGAAAATTCATTTTGTCAAGAGACTGGAATATTTAGACTAACCTCTACAATTAGAAAACCAAAATTATATCAGGGTATATACTGTCTCTTATACACATCT
>SDWL01000223.1 GCA_004195315.1 Lutibacter sp. | reverse complement strand
ACGGAAAACCCATAGATAAGTAGCTAACCAAATCGGTTCAGTCAACACCGCATACATTTTGAGTCGTACCGACCACAAACGAATGCTTAGTTATTGGCATTAGTTTTTATTCTTCAGCCAATTTCTTTATTTGTTCAAGCATTCTTTTTAGACCTTGTTCAGTGTGACATTGACCATTTTTATTTGCAAATCCTTTCTGTGACCAAGTAAACTTAACTTTATTCTCTGCAATATCATTGATATTGTAAGTAACCAATGAATAATTTTCAGATTTGTCTTCAAGTCCTGAAAAACCACTCCAGTAATTATATGATAAAACTTTATTTTCAACGCTCTCCAGAACATTCCCTTTATCTTTGTATTGGTGTCCATTATATTCGCCTTGGAATATTATTGAACTACCAATTCTCCAGTCGGTAATAGTTTCAGTGCCGAATAAATAAATCTTAATTTTTTCGGGATTAGTTAGAACATCCCAAACCTTTTCAGCTTTCGTGTTTATTTCTATACTTTGTGTAACAATTAAATTTTTATCCATTTTGATTTACTCTTTATGTTCAAAGTTTATTTTAAGCCCACCAAACCACTTGGCAAATAAATTATATAGTATAGCCTCTACAATTCCTGCTAAAAATCCAGCGGATGCAAATATGATAGGCATACCAATCAGAGCACCAAAAGCTAGTAATGTGCCATAACTTAATCCAGGAGTTTCTGAGGAAGTAATCCATCCATTACTCACTAGTATATCAATTATAAGTCCACCAAATGAATATAATATTCCAGCAAGTAGACCAACAAATGCCATTAGAACAGCTTGAAATTTTGCAAAGGTGAAAATTCTAATTCTTTGTAATTTTTCCATTTTTAGTCAGATTAATTATTAGTCCTTTTTAATTACTGTCAACGGTTTAATATTAAGATTTGTGCGACTTAAAAATTGGAGATTTTTCGGACGTAGCAAATCGTTTGTTGAATGTTTGTCGCTTTGTATTTAGTTTAAATTTTAGCATAAATTTTATACATTGCTATGGGCTGGTTATATTTTATTCTATTTTAATTTCCTTATTTACTTTAAGTATAATTTTTCCGGTATGTTTTTTTTCTAAAAAAGCTTGTTGTGCTTTAACGATATCTTCAAGCGGGTGTACTGCTGCAACTAATGGAGAAATGGAACCATTCTCAATATGCTTTACAAGGTTTGAAAAAACACTTCCATCAAGAACCGTGCATCCAAAAAGGCTTAAATCTTTTAAATAAAGTGTTCTTATATCCAATTTCACATGTGGGTCTCCTATTGCACCAGCGACTGCATATCGCCCAAAAGGTTTTAGTACATCCAATAAATCGGACCATTGTTTACCCCCCACCAAGTCAATTACTACATCAATACTATTTTCCCCCAGTTTTTTCACCACACTATCGCTTCTCATTAGTACGCTATCGGCTCCAAGATTTAGGACATTATCTGATTTTAGCGGACTTGTAATACCAATTACCTTTGCGCCACGTGCTTTAGCTAGCTGTATGGCTGCAGAACCGACGCCACCAGAAGCTCCAGTAACTAATACAGTGTCATTATCAGTAACATGTGACCTTATCAATAGATTTTCAGCCGTGGAATAGGAACAGGGGAATGATGAAAGTTCAATGTCGCTGAGTTTACTTTTGATTGAATATGCATGTCTGGAATCAACCACCGTATACTCTGCAAAACCACCATCGCATTCTGAGCCAAAGTACCATGGTTGTTCAAGAACTGTTCCTTGTGCTACTCTAATGCATGGCTCAACCAGAACACGTTCATTTAAACGATTATTATTGACTAGTTTGCCTACAGCAACGACGCGACCGCATACGTCTGCTCCTTGTATCCTTGGAAACATAATAGGAGTACCCGACCAGCTAGCATCATTACTATCGCCATCAGACTTTGAGTACCATGCTTTTCTTGTATTAATATCTGTGTTGTTTACTGCAGCCGCTCCAACCTTTATAAGCACTTCATTAGGCCCAGGAGATGGTACAGGGATATCGTCACGAAGTTCCAACATATCAAAACTACCGTGACCATTCAGATAGACTCCGCGCATTTTCTTTGGTATTTCAATCATTGTTCTATTTTTTTATTAAAGTCATTTTTATTGTTTACTTGCCCATAACATATATTATAATGTTAGAATTCCTGTTTCTAACTTCTGTTTTATAATTAATAATTATCAACATCAATATTAAATTTAATTGGACGGAATTCTTTTACTGCTTGAAAAGAGTTTTTTACTCGTAAAATGTTATTTTTAGTAATAGCTAATGATTGTTTCTGCGGAATTTTAATAATTAATGTTCTAATATAATAATTTCTGATTTTTGAAATTGAAGGTGTTGAAGGTCCTAATACTAATTCACCAAAAATATTTGTTAAAGACTTTCCCAACCAATGTGAGCCTTCTTCTACTTTATTAAAATCTTTATGTCTCAATGTTATTTTTATCAACCTAAAAAATGGTGGATATTGATATTGCCAGCGCTCTTCTAATTGTTCTTTATACATTTCTTCAAAAGAATTTGTAGAAACTTGTTGTAATATTTGATGATATGGATTAAAAGTTTGAATGGCTACTTTTCCTCTTTTTTTTACACGTCCTGCCCTACCCGAAACTTGAACCATTAATTGATAACTTCGTTCATGTGCTCTAAAATCCGGAAAATTGAGCATATTATCAGCATTCATAATTCCAACCAAAGAAACATTAGCAAAATCTAGCCCTTTTGACAACATTTGTGTACCAACCAATATATCTATTTCTTGAGCTTCAAACTTCCCTATTATTTTTTGATAGCCATATTTACCTCTTGTAGTATCCAAATCCATTCTCCCAATTTTAGAATCTGGGAAAAGCTCTTCTAATTCCATTTCAATTTGTTCGGTACCAAAGCCTTTTGAATTTAGTTTTTCACTTCCACATGCACCGCAATTATTTTGCATAGCATGTTTATACCCGCAATAATGGCAACGCAACTCTTTTCTGTAACTATGAAATGTTAAACTAACATCACATTGGGGACATTGAGGAGAAACCCCACAAGTTTCACATTCAATTACAGGCGCGTAACCTCGTCTATTTTGAAATAAAATAACCTGCTCTTTATTTTTTAAAGCATCAGAAATCATTTCAATCAATCGGTCTGAAAAATGACCTTTCATTCTTTTTTTACGATGTTTTTCCTTTATATCAACTAATTCTATTTCAGGCAATAAAACATCCCCGTAGCGTCTATTTAATTCAACTAAACCATATTTACCTTGTTGCGCATTGTAAAAAGTTTCAACACAAGGAGTTGCTGTACCTAACAAAACATTTACTTTATGTAGATTTGCTAATACTATAGCCGCATCACGAGCATGGTATCTGGGAGCGGGATCGTATTGTTTAAAAGAAGGTTCGTGTTCTTCATCAACAATTATTAAACCTAAATTTGAAAATGGTAAAAACATGGACGATCGAGCACCTAAAATCAACTGTGCTTTTTCTTTATTTTCCAATACATTATTCCATACTTCAACACGCTCATTCATAGAATATTTTGAATGAAATACTGATAAATATTCACCAAAATAATATTGTAATCTTTCAATTAATTGCGTTGTTAAAGCGATCTCTGGCAACAAATAAAGCACCTGTTTTTTATCATCAAGTAATTCTTTAATTAATTTAACATAAATCTCTGTTTTCCCACTGCTTGTAACACCTTTTAGCAAGATAGTTTGTTTCGTTTCAAAAGTAGTTTTAATAGCGTTATAAGCAGTTTCTTGATGTTCCGTTAATTCTTTTAATTTCGATGAGTTTCCGTTAAAATTAATTCTATCTGTTTGAATAAAATAAAACTCAAAAACTCCTTTATCAACCAGTGATTTTATAACTGCTGTCGAACAATTTGAAGCTTCTTGAAGCTTCTCTGCTTTTATTGGTTTTCTTGAAGCATTTAATTGGAAAAAGGTTAAAACTACATCACGTTGTTTTTTTGCTCTACTTAAAGTTTCCAGCAATTCAGCTAATTTTTCATTAGAACTCCACTCTCCTGTTATTCCTGTCTCTTATACACATCT
>SDWL01000222.1 GCA_004195315.1 Lutibacter sp. | reverse complement strand
ATTTTTTATGAATTTAACCATTTTTACAAATTCAGATTCTGGAGGTGCGAGTTCTAAACCATTAAACTTCTCGGAGTTTAAATTTTTTAATATGTTTAATGATAATAACCTAATCTCAAAATTTTCATTATGAATTTGTTCAATTATAAATTCTTCATCATTCTCATCAGCCAAATCCTCTAGAAGTTTTAAAACTGCAATTTGCTCATCTAAATTGCTATTATTGAAATTTCTTCGTAAAATTTCTTTGGCTTCAAAAACTTGTAAATAAGTTAAAACAGGGATTAATTCTAATCTTACATTTTCACTTTTATGAGCTAATAACTCTATTAGAATTTCCTTCATGCCAAACTGATTGTAAATTTTAGCTAGCTTTAATGCAAAAATAACAACATAATCATTGGTAGATCTCAACCATAAAGTAATATCTGGTAATTGTTGGTTGTCAAACTTCTGAAGTTCTTCTAATAATTGTATTTGATCCCATTCGGATATTGGAGTTTCTAATTCGTTTAAGAAAGTAAGTCCTTCAAAATTATATAAATTTACTAAGTATAAATGTACTTCTTTGCGAACTTCTTTTTTTGAATGATTGATATGTTTTATAATTTCATCATGCACTTCTTTAACCTGAAATAGCCTAAGTTCTCTAATTCCTCTAGCAATAATATCCCAATTTTTATTCTTCAATTTAATTAAAGCATAATTTTTAAGCTTTAGCTGAGCATAAAGATCGTTGATAGACTCAGCCATTTCTCCCGTTATTTCATTTCTTAATTTTAATAAGGTTGAAATTATTATTTTTTGTTTAAAATTGTTTTTTATTCCTCTATTTAATTTCTTAACAATTAATTGTTGTTCTGAACTTAAAGCTCCTTCTTCAGTTTCAGCATATAAATATGAGATTAATAATAATTCATTTTTTTTAGAATATATCTCAAAAATTCTATCTTTTGTTCTTAAATGACTTCTTAGTATTTTCAAATAAATTATAAGTATTATAACAATTATAAGTAAAATGCTAGTTAGCAACCAAACTAGTTGAATTATAAATGGTTCCCCATTAAAATACGTTATAAAATTATGAAACTTATACATTTATTAGGGTTAGTAGGATGTTTTAGGTCAATAATCTTTTTATGCGAATTACTAATTCATTTGGACTGAAAGGTTTTCCCATAAAATCATTTGCTCCTAGATTAAATGCTTTTAGTACCATTTCTTCTTGCCCTGCTGAAGAAAAAACTATAATAGGAGTTTTTAATTCTAATTTATTTCTAACATAACTAATTACTTCTAAACCACTAATAAAAGGCATCATTATATCTGTTAAAATTAGTGCAGGTTTATGCTCTTCTATCAATTCAATTGCTTCCTTTCCGTCTACAGCCATAAAAAGTTCGTAACCTTCTTTTTCCAATCTAAATTTCAACAATAATGAAAGGGTTGAATTGTCATCTGCTAAAACAATCTTTATTTTATTACTCATTATTTAATGATTTCAGTTCTGTTAATAATTCAAATTTAACTTTTATAAATATCTCTTTACATGAATTAATTATTTCTTCTACATTTTCTAATTGTTTCTCATTTCTAAACTTATTCATTAATTTATGAATAGTGGGAGCTAGTTTTGAAATTCCAAACATAGTAACACTTGGTTTAATTTTATGAGTTGCCTTGTGAAGTTCATCCCAGTTTTTATTTTTAAACTCACTATCCATAACACTCAAAAACTCATCAATCTCAGAGATAAAGGAATTAATTAACAATATTAAAAGCGAGCTTTCATTATTGGTTTCGTCTCGTAAAAACTTCAGATCTACATAATTTGTAATTTCAATATTTTCATATTTCTCTTCAACATTATAATTCTCATTTGTACTAAGAGTCTTTCTAGTTATCCCATGTTTTTCTAATAGTTTATAGAGTTCTATTGGGTTAAAAGGTTTAAAAATATAATCGTCAATGCCAGCATTTAATGCCCTTTTAATATCTTTTTTTGAAGAATAAGCTGACATAGCAATAATAGGTATTTCTGAAACCTTTTTAGAAATATCGTTTTTAATAATTTTTGTAGCCTCATAGCCATCCATTATAGGCATTTGAATGTCCATTAAAATAACATCATACAATTTTAGTTGTGCTTTTTTAACTCCTTCAATTCCGTTGTTTGCAATATCTACATTACAATTCCATCGTTCCAATCGTGACTTCGCTAAAAACTGATTTGTTTTATTGTCTTCAACCAATAAAATATCTAAATCTAAAGGCTTATTCATTGAAACAACTTCTTTAGATTCTTCATCATTAATTATAGAAGTATCTTTTTTTAATGGTAAAAATATTTTAAACACACTTCCTTCACCAAATTTACTTTCAACTAAAATTTTACCTCGAAGTAAGTGAATAAGTTTTTTAACAATAGTTAATCCTAATCCGGTACCTCCATAAATTCTAGAAGTATCACTTTTTGCCTGTGTAAATGCTCCAAAAACTGTGTTTATTTTATTTGAAGCAATTCCTACACCTGTGTCTTTAACTTCAAAATAAATATCTGAACTTTCTTCTGTTTCATGTTGTTGGTCTAAAGTAACAGTTACAGATCCTTCATTTGTGAATTTAACAGCATTACCAATAAGGTTCAATAATATTTGACCCAATCTAGTTGAGTCCCCAATTACTTGTTTAGGTGTGTTAGGTTTTATAACAAGATTTAGTGAGATTTTTTTCTCATCAGCCTTTATTTTCATCAATTTTACTATATTATTTACATACTGATGAAGGTTAAAAGGAATTTCTTCAAGGTCTAATTTTTCAGATTCTAATTTTGAAAGATCAAGTACATTGTTAATTAAAGAAAGTAAAATTTCGCCAGAATTTCTCATAGTTGACAAATAATTTCTTTGCTCAACTGTTAATTCTGTTTCTAAAAGCAAATCTGTAAAACCTATAACTGCATTTAACGGAGTTCTAATTTCATGGCTCATATTAGCTAAAAATTCATTTTTAACTTTTAATGATTCCTCTGCAAAATCTTTTGATTTTTTTAATTCAAGATCTGTTAAAATTCTACTTGTAATGTCCTTTCCAACAGATATATACGTTTCATTAGCGCCTTTTGAAATTTGCCATTCAATCCATTTATAATCACCTGAACTAGTTTTAATTTTTTGTTCAGTAAATTCAGTACCCTCATTTTTATCTAAATTAAAATAATTATAAAGTAATTTTTTTACTCGATTAGCGTCATACTCATATTCAAATGTAGTATCCCACCAGTTTTTACCCATTATTTTTTCATTAGAATATCCTAAGGTTTTCTCAACAGAAGGAGATACATAAATTACATTTCCAAAATTATCACAAACATGTATCATGGAAACTACACTTTCTAAAATTGAATCTGATTGTGCTTTTGAAACTTCTTTCTTTTTCCAATCGGTAATATCAACACCAACAGATATTAACGTGTTATTAAAACCAATAGAATCACGCCATTCAATCCATTTTATACTACCATCCTTACACCTTAGAGCTCTGTCATAAGGATTTGTATCAATTTCAATTTTTTTAGTTAAAATATTATAAACTTTTTCTTTAAACAATTCACTTTCTTCTTTTGAAAAGAAAGTTAAATTCCACCATTGATCTCTTAAAAGTGAATCGGTTTTAAACCCAATAATTTTTTCAGTTGCAGGAGATATATAGGTCATAATACCATCAATATCACATGATGCAACAATTATGTTTACTTCGTTTAAAAGTAATTCTGAAAATTTTGATTTTTCAATTTCTATATCTTCTCTCACTAGCTCAATATTATTTGTTACTTATTTTTATTAAAATATGCCACAGATACACTTTTCTAAATAGTTATAGACTTTAATCCATTTTCTACTTCATTTAAATTAAATAGCTTTCGGTCTTCAGTATAAAAATCACGTTGCATAATAGTGAAGTTTTTATCATAAAATGTTACCACTGTTAAATAACCTTTTCTTTCATTCTCTTACAATTTTTTATCTTGATTGTATAAAGAAGAAGTTCAAAAGGTGCAATTAAACCGAAGAATATTTTTGTCTGTCTCTTATACACATCT
>SDWL01000221.1 GCA_004195315.1 Lutibacter sp. | reverse complement strand
CTCTTATTGAAGCTCAAAAATTTCTGCTAGATTTAGGTTGTATTGATGCCATTAATTTAGATGGAGGCGGTTCAACTACAATGTGGACTAAAGACAAAGGAATAATAAATCATCCAAGTGATAAAAAAGGTGAAAGACCCGTAGCTAATGCTTTATTAATATTGGAAAATTAACTAAAAAGCAAACGATTAACGAAAGATGAATGGTTATTTTAAAAGGCAAAAAACAAATTTAAATATAATAAAATACTTAAAGAAATTTCAGAGAAAATGTTAGATATGTTTGAAGCAATGGTTAAAAGTAAATAAGTGTAGGCTATTTGTTATGTTGTTTCAGTTAAATCTTTCCTAGACATATTTATTGGCAACTTTGAGACTTTCAAATTTTTTAACTTTTCCCTTTTGTCAACTAAAACATTAAGTGTAATTTTGCCAAAACCTACGATTAATGAAAAACACTAAATATGTTTTTGTAACAGGAGGCGTTACTTCTTCACTTGGAAAAGGAATAATTGCAGCTTCTTTAGCTAAATTATTACAAGAAAGAGGCTACTCTGTGACTATACAAAAACTTGATCCATATATTAATATTGACCCAGGAACGCTAAACCCTTACGAACATGGAGAGTGTTATGTAACTGATGATGGCGCTGAAACCGATTTAGATTTAGGACATTACGAACGATTTTTAAACATTCCTACTTCACAGGCAAATAATGTTACTACTGGAAAAATTTACCAATCTGTAATTAATAAAGAGCGTAAAGGTGAATTTTTAGGTAAAACAGTACAAGTTGTACCTCATATTACTGATGAAATTAAACGAAGAATTCAAATTTTAGGGAATACTGGTAAATTTGATATTGTTATCACTGAAATTGGAGGTACTGTTGGTGATATTGAATCTTTACCTTACGTAGAATCTGTTCGTCAATTACTTTGGGAACTAGGTCATGAAAATGCTATTGTAATTCATTTAACATTAATTCCTTACTTGGCAGCTGCAGGTGAATTAAAAACAAAACCAACCCAGCATTCAGTAAAAATGTTAATGCAAAGTGGTGTAAGTCCAGATATTTTAGTGTGTAGAACCGAACACGAAATATCTGAATCTATTAAAAATAAATTAGCACTCTTTTGTAATGTTAAAAAAGAAGATGTAATACAATCTATTGATGCTGAAACTATTTACGACGTTCCAAATTTAATGTTAGAAGAAGGTTTAGATATAGTTGTATTGAAAAAATTACAATTACAAATAGACAAACAACCCGAACTTAAAGAATGGAATAATTTCTTAAAAGGTTTTAAAAACCCAAAAAACACGGTCGAAATTGGTTTAATTGGTAAATATGTTGAATTAAAAGATGCTTACAAATCTATTTCCGAAGCATTTATCCACGCAGGCGCACAAAACGAAGTCAAAGTAAATATTAATTGGATACATTCTGAAGATCTAACAGTTGCAAATGTTCCAAGAAAATTAAAAAATTTAAACGGTATTCTAGTAGCTCCAGGATTTGGAGAACGAGGAATTGAAGGAAAAATAGAAGCTGTGAAATATGCACGAGAAAACAACATTCCTTTTTTAGGAATTTGCTTAGGAATGCAAATGGCTGTTATTGAATTTTCTAGAAATGTTTTAGGATTTAAAAAAGCAAATTCTTCAGAAATGAATCCTGACACAAAGCACCCTGTAATTGATTTAATGGAAGAACAAAAAAGTGTTATTAATTATGGTGGAACAATGCGATTAGGCTCATGGGATTGTAAATTATATGAAAATAGTAAAATTAAACATATTTACAAAAAGGAATTAATTAGCGAACGACATAGACATAGATACGAGTTTAATAACGATTATTTAGAACAAATAGAAAAAGCAGGAATGATTGCTACTGGCAAAAATCCAAAAACTAATTTAGTTGAAGTTATTGAAATTCCTTCACACCCTTGGTTTGTTGGAGTTCAATACCATCCTGAGTATAAAAGTACTGTATTAAATCCACATCCTTTGTTTGTAGATTTTGTAAAAGCTTCTTTGGAACACTCTTTGAACTAACATACAATCATTAATAAAAATTCAATTATAACGATACATTTAGTACATTTGTCCGGCTTTTTAAAAAGTAAATGACAAATTGACATTTTAAACACACACATGGAAGAAAAAAAATTCGATTTAAATTCATTAATAGGTTTTGTTTTATTAGGAGCTATTATGTTATGGTGGATGTGGAGCAACCAACCAACAACTGAAGAACTTGAAGCTCAAGAAAAGGCAAAAATAGAAGAAGTTCAAAAAGCAACTGAAATTTCTAACACAACTACTTTTAACCCAAATTCACAATCAATAACTCAAGCTACTGATTCTCTTTCTTTAGTAATGGCTCAAAGTCAGTTAGGCGCATTTGCTTATTCAGCAACTTTAACTGATACCGAAACTGTTTTAGAAAATGACTTATTAAGGTTAGTTATTTCTAACAAAGGTGGACAAATTAAAGAAGCTTTATTAAAAAATTATGTTACCTACGATTCTTTACCGTTGTACATAATAAAAGACAACAACGCATCTTTTAACTTAAATTTTGGAACTTCAGACAATAGAACGCTAAACACAAAAGATTTACTTTTTGAACCAACTTTAACTACAAATGGTGAAAATCATGTGTTATCAATGAAATTAAAAGTTGATAATCACAAATTTTTAGAATATCGCTACGAAATGAAACCAGATGAATATATGGTTGATTTCAAGGTACGCTCTCAAGGATTAAGTTCTACTTTAAACTCATCTCAACAAATTAATTTAGATTGGAGTTTAAATGGCTTTCGTAATGAAAAAAGTATTCGTTATGAAAATCAACAAACTGAAATGTATTATGAGGAAGAAGATGAAAATATTAATTATTTATCAATTGGTGGAGATGATGATGCCAATGGAAAAGATGTAAACTGGGTTGCGTTTAAACAACACTTCTTTTCATCAATATTAATTTCAGAACAAGCATTTAGTAATGCTACTTTAGAATCAAAAACACTAAGTATTGATGAAGAAATTGATACTACTCACACAAAAGCATTTTATTTAAAAGCACCTTTAGCTTTGGAAGCTGGTGAGTTTAATTATGATATGAACTGGTACATTGGACCAAATGATTATCAAATTCTTAAAAAATACGATAGAAATATTAAGGAAATTGTAAATCTTGGTTGGGGGATTTTTGGTTACATCAACCGATTGGTTTTTGTTCCAGTATTTAACTTTTTACAAGGTTTTATTGGTAATTATGGTTTAATTATTATTCTATTAACCATTGTGGTTAGAATAATAATGTCTCCTTTAGTATACAAATCATACTTGTCAAGTGCAAAAATGAAAGTTTTGAAACCAGAGATGGAAGAGATAAACAAACGTTTACCAGGTAAAGAAAATGCAATGAAACGCCAACAAGAAACAATGGCTATACAAAGCAAAGCTGGTGTAAGTCCTCTAGCAGGCTGTATTCCAGCAGTTCTTCAAATGCCTGTTTTCTTTGCATTGTTTAGGTTTTTTCCTTCAAACATAGATTTACGTCAAAAAGGTTTTTTATGGGCTGACGATTTATCAGCATATGATTCCGTATTTGAACTACCTTTTAATATTCCAATGTATGGATCTCATATAAGTTTATTTCCAATTTTAGCTTCTGTTGCTATTTTCTTTTATATGAAAATGAGTCAAAGTCAGCAAATTGGTATGCAACAACCTACACAAGAAGGAATGCCCGATATGCAAAAGATGATGAAAATGATGATGTACTTCTCTCCTGTAATGATGTTAGTTTTCTTTAATATGTATGCCAGTAGTTTAAGTTTATATTATTTTGTTTCAAACTTATTAACTATCATAATTATGTTAATAATTAAACATTATATTATTGACGAAGATAAAATTCTTGCTCAAATTGAAGAAAACAAGAAAAAGCCTAAAAAAGAAGGTAAATTTAGAAAGCGTTTAAACGATGCTATGAAGCAAGCGCAAGAACAGAAAATACAACAAAAAAAGAAAAAATAAACGATTAGCTTTAATCAAAGTCAAAGCTCAAAAAATTAATTTTTTGAGCTTTTTTTGTGTCGTATACAAATATACAACGCTAAAAATTTAAAGAATTTAAATG
>SDWL01000220.1 GCA_004195315.1 Lutibacter sp. | reverse complement strand
AGATGTGTATAAGAGACAGGTTTACGAAGTTCAATAAATGGGCAATTTAAATTGTTTTTATAAAAAGCACATCCAAATAAAAAAGTGTGTGAAGTGAAACGATTATAAGTCATAGCATTAGCTTTGTAATGTTACTAAAGTTACAAAATAATTTTATATAAAAAACATCCGAAAAATTATAAATTCTTTGGATGTTTTTTAAAATATTTAGGATACTTACTTTTTATGCAAGCATAGTAACGTGATTTTTTAATAAAATGCTTTAATGTTTGTAAAAAAGCTAATCCAGTTGCTTCATCAGCAGTTCTGTGGTCACAAGCTAAAGTATGTAGTTTCACCCTTTTTTTACTTTCTTTATAAGGCACTAGCCCATAAACTTACACAGATTTTAGGATAGTGTCAAAAAAAACTATCAAAATTAATTCTTGTTAGGAAATTTTAAATTTTTTAATTGTTTTTTTTGTAGCTCTAATTGTTCTTTTTGTAACTTTACTTTAGTATCTAAATCATTAAGCTTTTGTTCAGCATTCATAATTTTAGCTTCTTTTTCTAGGGCTTCTTCTTTAGAAATACTTTTATTGCCATTTAATCTTTCTTTAGCGCTTTGAAGTTTTTCTCTTCCTAATCTAACCACTTCATCACTTTCATTTAGCTTAGCTTGTTTTTCATTAATTTTCGTACTAGCATTTTCAGATCTCATTTTTCCAAACTCCTTTCCGCTCATATCTCCTTTATCTTTCCCATAAGCGTTTCCGTTACCTTTTTT
This sequence comes from Lutibacter sp., assembly GCA_004195315.1. Lineage (GTDB taxonomy): Bacteria > Bacteroidota > Bacteroidia > Flavobacteriales > Flavobacteriaceae > Lutibacter. Next base: position 3,321 of record SDWL01000220.1, on the reverse strand, counting down.
CTCTTTCATTTTACCCATTTCACCATCGCCTTTTTTCTTCATCTCTTTCATTTTTTCTTGTTTTCCTTTACTTTTTTTCTTCATCTCCTTCATTTTCTCTTTGCCGCCTTCATCTTTACCCTCCATCTCTTTCATTTTTTGGTCTTTCATTTCATTAGCCTTATCACCGCCTTTTTTAAGCATCTCTTTTTTGGCATTCTCTTTGTTTTTTTCTTGAGCATTCACATTTTGCATTCCTACGAATGCAAAAAGTGCGATAGCTGATAAAATTAATTTTAAATTTTTCATGATTTTAACTTTTTAAATGTTTTCTAATTCTTCAACAGCTTCTTTAACTTCGTTTACTGTTTTTTCTAAGTCTTCGGTAGATTTTTGAACATCAGCAGATATAGAATCGATTTTTTGAATTGTTGCTTCTACTTGCTTTTCATCAGCTTTTTTGTTATCAGCACATGCTGCAAAAATAAAAATGGCTGCTACTAAAATTGCGGTTTTTTTCATTGCTTTAAAGTTTTATTATTATTGATTATTATAAAATTAGGTCACTTTTAAAAAGCACTTAAATTATTATTTTCATACTACTTAAACGTTATAATTTATATACTATTGCATTGATATTTAAACCTGTATCAAATAAAAACACTATTAAATAGTTCACTAAACTACTTCTTGTTTTTAAAATAAATAAGCGAATTTATAGCGTCAATAAGCAAATTATTTTTTAGCACACACAAAGATTTATATTGAATTTAGTTAGTACGCTCATTAATTTTATAGCTAGTGTACCTATAAATTATAAAAAAAGGATGCTTAAAAGACCTGACTTAAAATACTATTTTTAACTATGAATCCTTACATGATTTATGACACCATAAAACAAAATAAGTCACATTAAATTTTATATTTATAAATTTCTTTAGAAATGAGGTGATAATACTTTATCTAATGATTAAAGTTAAAAAAATAGTAAACGAAATTTCTAATTTAAGAGAATCTCAATTGTTATTTTCTTAATTATAAAGTATAAAAAAGAAGCTGTCTAAAAAGTAATACCTTTTAGACAGCCTCGTTAAAATTTATATGTAACTATGTTTAAGCTAACATAGTTACCGGATTTTCAATAAATTGTTTTAATGTTTGTAAAAAAGCTGATCCAGTAGCACCATCAACAGTTCTGTGGTCACAAGCTAAAGTTACTTTCATAGTATTTCCAACAACAATTTCACCATTTTTAACAACTGGTTTTTGAATAATTGCTCCAACTGATAAAATAGCAGAATTTGGTTGATTTATAATAGAAGTAAATTCTGAAATTCCAAACATACCAAGGTTAGAAACCGTAAAAGTACTTCCGTCCATTTCAGCAGGAGTTAATTTTTTTGATTTAGCTCTTGTAGCCATATCTTTTACTTGAGTTCCAATTTGAGTCATACTTTTTTGGTCAGTAAAAGGTATAACTGGTACAACCAATCCATCTTCAACAGCAACCGCAACACCAATATTCACATGGTGGTTGATACGAGTTCTATCTTCAAACCATTGGGAGTTTACTTTTGGATGTTTTTTTAATGCCATCGCACTTGCTTTAACCACAATATCATTAAAAGATACTTTGGTGTCAGGTAATTCATTGATAGCTATGCGTGAATTTATTGCGTTATCCATATCAATCTCAATCATTAAATAATAATGAGGAGCAGTAAATTTAGATTCAGCTAATCTTCGTGCAATTGCTTTACGCATTTGCGAATTTGTAGTTTCTTCAAAGCTTTCTTCGCCTAAAGAAATTGAAGAAGAACTTATGTTAGCTGTAGTTACAACTGGAACATAATTTTCTACATCAGATTTTACAATTCTTCCATTTTCACCAGTTCCTGTAACAGCTGTTAAACTAATTCCTTTCTCAGAAGCCATTTTTTTAGCTAATGGAGAAGCAATAATTCTACCAGTATTTACAATAGCTGGGATCTGTGTAGCTTCTGTTGCTCCAGCAACTTTTTTAACAGGTTCAATAGCGACTGTTTTAGGTTCTTCTTTTTTTGAAGTGTTTTCAACACTAGGAGCTTCCACATTGAAATCTTTAATGATAGTATCAATATCTTCTCCTTCATTGCCAATAATAGCTAATAAAGAATCTACAGGAGCACCTTCACCATCTTTTAAACCAATATATAAAAGTGTACCTTCACTAAATGATTCAAACTCCATGGTAGCTTTGTCTGTTTCAATTTCGGCTAAAATATCACCTTCTGAAATTTTGTCACCTACTTTTTTTAACCACTGCGCAACAACTCCTTCGGTCATTGTATCACTTAAGCGGGGCATTGTTATAATTTCTGCCATTTATCTATGTTTTAAAAAAGGATAATTTTCTTGTTCGTAAACTATATCGTACATTAATTGCTTATCTGGATATGAAGATTCTTCAGCGAATTTTTGACATTCTTCAACTTTATCTTTTACTTCAGCATCCCAAGCTTTAATTTGTTTGTCAGTAGCGTATTTTTTTTCTTTTATAACGTCTAAAACTTGCGAAATAGGGTCAATTTTACGATACTCATCAACTTCATCTTTGGTTCTGTATTTCTGAGCATCACTCATAGAATGTCCTCTATAGCGGTATGTTTTTATATCTAATAAAGTTGGTCCATCTCCTCTTCGAGCTCTTTTAATTGCTTCGTCCATTGCTTCAGCAACTTTAACTGGATTCATTCCATCTACGGGTCCACAAGGCATTTCATAACCTAATCCAAGTTTCCAAATATCTTCGTGGTTCGCTGTACGGCTAACAGATGTTCCCATTGCGTAACCATTATTTTCACAAATAAAAACAACAGGTAATTTCCAGTTAATTGCCATATTAAAAGTTTCGTGTAACGAGCCTTGACGTGCAGCTCCATCACCAAAATAGGTAAGTGTTACACCATCTCTTTCAAAATATTTATCAGCAAAAGCCAACCCAGCACCTAAAGGTATTTGACCACCTACAATACCATGGCCACCGTAAAAATTATGTTCAGGTGAAAAAATATGCATTGAACCTCCCATTCCACGAGATGTTCCAGTATCTTTTCCTAGTAATTCGGCCATAATTCTTTTAGGGTCAACTCCTAAGCCAATTGGCTGTACGTGATTTCGATACGCTGTAATCATTTTATCGTTTTTCTCCATTACGTGCAAAGCACCTGCTAGTACAGCTTCTTGCCCGTTATATAAATGTAGAAAACCTCTAACTTTTTGTTGAATATATAGAGATGCAAGCTTGTCTTCAAATTTTCTCCAAAAAAGCATGTCTCTATACCCTGTCTCTTATACACATCT
>SDWL01000011.1 GCA_004195315.1 Lutibacter sp. | reverse complement strand
TTTCAGCAAGATATTATTGCAGATATGGAACTTATTACTGGAGTTGATATGTCAAAAAAGTCGTTACCCAAAACATTAGCAAAAGAGATAGCGCTAAAGTGTACTTTCCTGAAATAGGTTGACTAAAAATTAAACACTTAATAAACATAATATTAACACCTAAACAAGCACTAGGATGAATAAATACACATTCATTACGTGAAATTTTTCTTCGAAGTACAACAATTATTCCTTTTTAATTAATAAATAAGTATCGTTTTCTAAGGCTAAATATCCTTGATCGTAAATATAATAATACCTATTTCCTGTTTTTGTAGAATAAATTGAAGTGAAAAAATTAAAATCGAAGTTTCCATCTAGCAACTTAGTTCTAGTAACTTTTGTTTTGCCAGATGTATTTAAATGTACTAATAAATGATGATTTTTACGAAGTCTGTTATTAATATTTCGTATTAAATTTTTACTTTCTTTATTTATTTGATTATTGAAAGTATTTCTACAATAATCAGAACAAAATTTTTTGTCAACTCGTCCATTAAATGGTTCTCCGCATTCTAAGCAATTTTTTTTCATAGCAATTTTTATTCTTTTTCAATTATTTTTTAAATATCTGATTCCATTTTTACGTGACTCCAATTTTCACCAGATTTTATTCTGTACAATTGCATTTCAGATATCCCAAATTGTTTCGCTATCATTTTCATTCGAGTTCTTCTATTGGGATCAAATATCTTCTTTTTAATCAATCTAACTCTTCCTTCCGTTAATTTTGAAGAGGTAACTTGTCCAATTCTTGCAATTTTTTTTGGATTCTTTTTGTGATGCAAATATAGATCCGTTTTATTTACCCACTTTAAATTAGAAACTACATTATTCTCTTTATCAAAGTCTAAATGAATTACATATTTATCATCTTCTTTTTTTTCTAAAAATAAAATAGCCACTAATCTATGAACATAACTAGCTGCTGATTTTAGCTTACCTTTTTTCTTTATTCCAAAAGATTTATATTCACTAACCAATGACGTTGAGGATAACCTCCAATTATCATTATACACTTTTTTCTTTTTAACTCTCCCGTAATTTGAAATCATATATTCATCATCATCACTCCAATGATCTTCTTTGTAGGATTTCCAAATTTCATTTTTAAAATCAATAATCATAACCCTGGTTTTAATGAAAGGGACGTAACAAATATACTAAAAAACAACCACTTACAAACGACTACAACCGCTTACATACGAAAGTAATTATATAACAACCGCATATTATTAAATAACATCCAATATTTGCACTGTTGAATTGAACGAATGAGATTCAACGTATATAAAAACCTTATCTTATGAATACGTTAAGAAACAAAGTACAATTAATTGGAAACCTGGGAAATAACCCAGAAATTATCACTTTAGATTCAGGAAAAAAATTAGCAAAATTTTCTATTGCAACAAATGAAAGTTACAAAAATGCTCAAGGCGAAAAAGTAACAGAAACACAATGGCATAATTTAGTAGCCTGGAATAACACTGCTGAAATAGTAGAAAAATATTTAGTAAAAGGAAAAGAAATAGCTATAGAAGGTAAATTAACTTCAAGAAGTTATGAAACTAAAGAAGGCGAAAAACGCTATGTAACTGAAATAATTGTGAACGAATTGTTGATGCTTGGAAATAAGCAATAGCGGGAGAGTTGTTATGAAAAGAAAAAGAGCATCAATTGGTGCTCTTTTTTTACTTATTGTGGATTGTCTAGTTTTGATGTTACTATTTTTTTAAGGCTATAAATTATATATTTGAATTATGGCAAAAAGTATGACAATGAAACCTTTTTCAAAGGAATTATATTAGCAAGTGGTTTGTTTGCCTTTATTTTAGGTATTTATTGAATAGTGGCAAACCAATTTTAATTAACAAATTCTCGGTAATTGTTCACCAACTAACGGACTCACAATTCTTTTGCCCCCAATCAAACTTTGCATAACTACTTTATTTGGATGTTCACTTGTAATTTCACCAATTAATGCAGCATTTTTACCTTTTTCATGGTTTTTCATTAATGCTAAAACTTCCGTTACAACACTTGGATCTACAATCACTAAAAAAACACCTTCATTTGCAACATACATGGGATCCAAACCTAACATCTCACAACCCGCTGCTACTTGTCTTTCTAATGGAATAAACTCTTCTTTTAAAAATACACCTTTAGAGATATCATTGGCTATTTCGTGTAAAACAGTTCCTAAACCACCACGAGTTGGATCTCGAAATAACTTAATTTTCCCTCCAAATTGGTCTAACAAATCCTGTACTAAAAAGTTTAAATTAGTTGAATCGCTTTCTATATTCGATTCAAATTGTAACCCTTCTCGCTCACTCATAATTGCCATTCCGTGCTGAGCAATAAGCCCATTCACTAGAATTTTATCACCTTCTTTTATATTATGAACCGAAATATTAGCCTTAGGATGTATTTCTCCAAATCCAGTTGTATTTATAAATATTTTATCGCCTTTCCCTCTTTCCACTACTTTGGTATCTCCTGTAATTATTAAGACACCACTTTCGTCTGCTGTTTTTTTAATAGATTGAACAATTTGTATAAATTCTGAAACTTTTAATCCTTCTTCAATAATAAATGCTAAAGATAAATACTTTGGAATTCCTCCACACATGGCAACATCATTAACAGTGCCATGAACAGCTAAACTACCAATATCTCCACCTTTAAAAAAAATGGGTGTAATTACAAAACTATCCGTAGAAATAGCAATTTTACCATTAAATTTCACGATAGACCCATCATGCTTTTGATCTAAAAAAGGATTGCTAAATGTTGTGAAAATTATTTTATCTAATAAAATTTTGGTGAGTTCTCCTCCGCTTCCATGTCCCAAATTAATAGTTTCAAATCCTATATCTTCTATGTTCATTTTTTAGTCTATTAAATTATTTGAAAAATGATAATATGCTGCACAAGCTCCTTCCGAAGAAACCATTGGAGCTCCTAATGGGTTTGCTGGCTTACACGTTTTACTAAACTGATTGCACTGATTTGGTTTTTTGATTCCCTTTAAAATTTCACCTGCAATACAATTGGAATTTTCTGGAACTTTTATATAACAGATATTAAATTTTGATTCAGCATCATATTTCCTATAGGCTTCTTTAATTATGTAGCCACTATTTGGAATTTCACCAATGCCTCGCCATTCTCTATTGCCAACTTCAAATACTTTTTTAATAATATCAATCGCTGCTTCATTCCCATGTTCTTTTACAATGCGAGCGTACTGATTTTCTAATTTATAGTTACCTTCTTCTAATTGTTTTACTGCCATATAAATACCTTGAACCAAATCTAAAGGTTCAAAACCCGTAACTATAATTGGTATTTTATATTTATCAACTAACGGATAATATTCCTGTATCCCCATAATGGCACATACATGACCCGCCGCTAAAAACCCATCAATACTACATAATTCGTCATCTAAAATAGCTTCCATGGCTGGAGGAACTAACACGTGTGATGCTAAAATTGAATAATTGTTAATACCTTCTTTTTCTGCATGTAAAACCGATAACGCATTTGCTGGAGCTGTAGTTTCAAACCCAACAGCAAAAAACACAACCTCTTTATCTGGGTTTTGTTTTGCAATTGAAACTGCTTCAATGGGTGAATATAAAATTCGTAAATCTCCACCAAGTGCTTTGGCTTCTAACAAACTTTTTTTACTCCCTGGCACTCTAATCATATCTCCAAAAGAACAAACGATGACTCCTTGTTCTAATAATTCAATAGCTTTATCAATTAAATTTAAAGGCGTTACACAAACAGGACAGCCAGGACCATGAATCATTCTTACTTTTTCAGGAAGTAATTCTAAAATACCATTTTTCACCAAACTATGTGTTTGTCCACCACAAATTTCCATAATATTCCATCTACTCGTTGTTATTTTATGAATTTCATCTAAAACCTTTTTAGTGGCTTCAAAATTTCGGTATTCGTTTAGATACTTCATTCTTTAATTTTTTATATTTGAATAGTATTGGAGTTGTCCAAAAGAAATATTTTCATCATTTGGTGATAATTCTTTATGAAAATACAATTTAAGATCTTTTTGCGCTAGTTCTAATAACATATCTACCAATGTGGTATTTTGAAAAACACCTCCACTTGCTGCAATATGACTGTAATTATTAATTTTTGCTATTTCAATAATTACATTTGCCAAAGTAAAAATAAAATTTACAACAATAGTTTCTTTTAACACTCCGTTTTTAAAATCAATAGCAATATTTTTAATTATTTCTTTGGAAGAAATTTCGGTTTCAATACTATTTAAATAACTTTTACAAAAAGCCAAATCATATTTCGTTACTAAATTCTCTAGAAGAATAGCTGCTTCGCCTTCGTAAGAATTATAATCTGTAATATTTAACAATGAAGCAACAGCGTCAAATAACCTCCCTATTGATGATGTTTTTAGTTTGTTATTTTCCTTTAAATATTGATATGAATTTAATTCGTTTGAGGTAAATTTTTCAGCTAAAATAGTTTCCATTTCTTCTGAAGCTAACGAGAATAAAGAAAGTTTTGGTTCTTTAGACATTTTATCTCCTAACAACCAATCAAAATATTCAAAATGATTAATTCTTTCAATTTTATTAGCTTCATAATTAAAAAATTCTCCACCCCAAATTTGTCCATCATCACCAAAACCTGTCCCGTCAAAAACAACTCCTAAAACTTTTTCATTAAAGAGATCATGTTCGCTTAAAATTGCTGAAAAATGGGCTTTATGATGTTGAACCTCCACTAATTTAGCATTTACTTTTTGAGCCAATTCTTTACCAAATTGTGTGCTATAATACAAAGGATGCTTGTCAACCAAAAGAACTTTGGGTTGTTGTTCAAAAATGTTTATAAACGAGTTTACTTCAGATGAAAAACGATTGTAAACATCAAAATTTTCTAAATTTCCAAGATACTGACTCACATACAAATAGTTGTTTGGCAAAAAAGCAATGCTACTTTTTAAGTCAGCTCCCATTGCCATTATTTTTTCAGGTGAATTTACGGTCAAATTAAAATAGTTAGGAGCGTAACCACGTGATCTTCGAAATAGAACCTCTTGATTAAATTTAGCACTAAACTTAACTACTGAATCATCTTGAGGATGTTTAATTTGTAAATTATGCTGCAAAAAATAATCGGCTACATTATTTAATTTTTCAATGGCATCTTCATTTTCATTAATAATAGGTGAGCCATGAATATTCCCACTTGTGGCAACTATCGGGAAATCCAATTCATTTGCTAACAACTGTAAAATTCCAGTATATGGAAGCATTACACCCAACTGGTTTAAACCTGGAGCAACTTCATTTAATACAATACTTCCTTTATAATTTCTTGAAGAAATAATAGTAATTGGACGTTCAATTGATGTTAAATATTTCCTCTGCTTTTCATTCAGTTTTAATTCTCTTTCAAGAAATTCCATTGAAGGGTACAAAACTGCAAAAGGCTTTTTCGGTCTGTTTTTTTTAATACGTAATTTAAGTACTACTTCCTGATCTTTAGCACTACAGCATAACAAATAGCCACTTGTGTTTTTAATTGCAATGATATTCCCTTCAGAAAGTAATTTTGCTATTTCTTTAAATAAATTGTGTTGTGAAATTTCAATTTTATTAGAAGCTGCATCAACCAAATACAAGTGAATTCCACAAGTCGAACAGGTATTAGTTTGTGAATGAAATCTTCTGTCAATTGGTGAAATATATTCTTTTTTACATTGTTCACACATTTGAAATTCACCTATACTTGTATGATTTCTTTCAAAAGGAAATGTTTGAGTAATCGCCCAACGAGGGCCACAATGAACACAGTTGGTAAACGCGTAATTAAATCGATGATTATCCGGATTTTTAATGTCTTTTTTACAATTATCACAGATAGCAAAATCTGGTGTTAGTGGCAAATTTAAGATTCCATTTTTTTTTGATGGAATGATTTTAAAATCATCAAATGACTGAAAATCGATTAGTAAAAATGAACTATCTTTTATAATAGAAACAGGAGGTGGAAATTGTACTAGTTTATGGTAAAATTTTTGTGCTGAATCATCAAATCCTGATACAAATATGATAACACCTTCTTCATTATTAGAAATAGTTCCTTTTAAAGAAAATTCAATAGCTAAACTATAAACATACGGACGAAAACCCACGCCTTGTACTTGTCCGGAAATAGCGATTTTATAGGTTTTTAACATTCAGTTTTTAACTTTAAACACATTCTAAATTTACACTTTTTTTAAGTGAAGTTCTTCAGAATGTATTAAAATGTCTTTAATAATTATAGGAATTGACTCCTTTACTTTTAGGTTTAACTCAAGTGTCATAGGTACTATTTCTTCAATAGACACCGTAAATAGGTGAATATCAGGCACTTTATCCATTAAATAAACTGCTTCAATCATATCTTTTAAACCTACATCATGTACACTTAATGCTGAAGGGAAGTCGGAAGCAAATTTTGGGCGAATTAACGAAATTGACCCTGCAGGTTTTCCATCCATAGTAGCATCAATAAAAATTACTGTTGAATATGCCTCAAAGCAATTTAACAATAAAAACCCACCTGTTCCTCCATCCAATATATCAATATAATGGGGTAATTCATTTTTTGCCATTTCTTGAATAACCTGCACTCCAATTCCTTCGTCACCCATTAAATAATTACCAACACCCATGATTAAAATACTTTTTGATTTATCTTTTTCAAAAAAATATGCATCACTACTAATGGCTACTGGTGTTTTTTCTTCTTTTTTCATTTTTAAATTTAAAAAAGTAAATCCACCCTGTTTATATATCTACACGATGAATTTACTATAATCTTTGAATAAGCAATTATCCCCTATTTCTTTTTCGGCAATTTTTTAGATTTAATAACTCTATCTTCTCGTACAAATTTATAACCACCAAACATTGAAGAAACTACTCCTCTACCTTCTAACCAATCATGGTAAAAAACTAAATAAATATGTATTAAGCTAAATAGTATAAATATCCATGTTGAAATATGATGAATGGTTCTTACCATAAAATCGCTCCCTAACAAAGGTGTTACCCAACTAAAAAGTTTTGGTAACCACCAACCTGATGTGTCAGCAAATAATGCAAAGCCAGTAAAAATTTGAATAGCCGCTAAAAAAAATAACGCTAAATATGACAATGTTGCTACACTATTATGACCTACGCTAATATTCTTTACATCAGGATGATCTTCATTTAAGAGCATAACATCAATTTTTAAAACGTGCCAAAAGTTATTCCATAATTTATTGCTAAAAGGCCAAAATGCTTTCCAACTTGCATATTTATTCCCAACAAAAGCCCAATAAAATCTTAAAATGGCATTAAAGAAGAAAATATATGCAGCTGTAAAATGAATAAATCTTACAATTCCAAATGAATGCAAATTTGTTGCCTCAGCACTTGATTGTAATGCTGGTGGATTGGCTATTAAAAATCCAGTGAGAGCAAGCGTAGTAATTGTGAGAACATTTATCCAATGAAAAAATCGCACTGGTAATTCCCAAACCATAACTCGTTTAAAATTTTTAGTTTCCATAATATAAATTTTAACTATCGCAACTTGCAATATTTTGAACTTGTGAAATATGTTTTCCGTGTTCATCATATAAATGAACCGCACAAGCAAGGCAAGGATCAAATGAATGAATTGTTCTTATAATTTCTAAGGGTAAATTAGGATCAGCAACTGGTGTGCCAATTAAAGCCTCTTCATATGCAGAACGCTGCCCTTTTGGATCTCTCGGAGATGCATTCCAAGTAGAAGGAACAACCATTTGATAATTTTCAGTTTTTTCATCTTTAATTTTAATCCAATGTGCTAAGGCTCCTCTTGGTGCTTCACAAAACCCTACACCTTTAGCTTCTTTTGGCCATGATGATGGTTCCCAACTTTCTGTGTTTGCCATACGTTCATCACCATTTTTAATATTGTTCATTAGCGTATCGAAGAATTCTAAGGTCCAATTCGCAACTAATTGCGTTTCAATACCACGTGCAGCTGTTCTTCCTAATGTTGAGAATAAAGCATCAACAGGAACATTTAAATGAGATAATGCGCCATTTACAGCATCTTGAATTTCTTTGTTACCTCTTCCATAACCTACTAACAAACGTGCTAGTGGACCAACTTCCATAGGCATTCCTTTCCAACGTGGTGTTTTAATAAAGCTATATGCTTCTTCAACATTTAAATGTTCGTAAGGTGGTTTTGGTCCTGTATATTTAATATTAGTTTCACCATCCCAAGGATGCCTTCCTTTGTCTTTACCTTCTGCATAATTATCGTACCAAGAATTGCTTACAAACTCTTCTATTTCATCAGTACTTCTATGATCTACATCATGAACTTTAGATAAATCTCTATTTAATATAACTCCTTGTTGAAATTTAAAACTTGATAAATCTGCATAACCATTTGTAGGGAAATCTCCATAAGACATATAATTACCAACACCTTTACCAATTCCTCCCCAATCTTTATAAAATGAAGCAATTGCTAATAAATCTGGAATATAAACCTTATCAATAAACTCTTTTCCATCTTTCAATAACTTTTCAACATGCATTAAACGCTCTGCATTTAAACCACCTGCACCGTCTGAATTTATTGCACATGCCATCCCTCCAACTAAATAGTTTGGATGTGGATTTTTACCTCCAAATATGGTGTGAACTTTTACGATTTCTTTTTGCCATTCTAAAGCTTCTAAATAATGTGCAACTGCTAATAAATTGACTTCTGCAGGTAATTTCATTTGAGAATGTCCCCAATAACCATTTGCAAATATCCCTAATTGTCCACTTTCAACAAATTTTTGAATTCTCTTTTGAATGTCCGAAAAATAACCTGGTGAGCTTTTTGGCCAACTAGAAATACTTTGTGCTATTTCAGAAGTTTTTTTAGGATCAGCTTTTAATGAGTTAACTATATCTACCCAATCTAGCGCGTGTAAATGATAAAAATGTACAGCGTGGTCATGCATATATAATGCGCCTTCCATAATATTACGAACCATTTCTGCATTTGGTGGTACAGCAATTCCTAAAGCGTCTTCAACAGCTCTTACAGATGTTAACGCATGTACAGTAGTACAAACACCACAAGTGCGCTGAACAAAAGCCCAAACATCTCTAGGATCACGACCTTTAACTATGCTTTCAATACCCCTAACCATAGTACTTGAACTAAAGGCATCTACTATAACGCCATCTTTTATTTCTGCTTCTATTCTTAAATGACCTTCAATTCTGGTAATTGGGTCAACTACTATTCTATTTGCCATTATTATACGTTTTAAGAATCAATATTTTTTTCATTAGTTTTCCCTCTGTTTATTCTATCCATGAGTTCCTTTCTTTTAGAAATGTTAGCAGCAACTGCATGAACTGCCACTCCACCAGCTAAAACACCTGCGGCCACTTTACCAACGGTATCTGCATTACTTTCAACTGAAAAACCTGGTACTTTTGTTGTTCTTTCATAAAAAGGTCCATTATCCCAGAAATCTTCTTCACTACAACCTATACAACCATGACCAGACTGTATTGGGAAACTAACCCCGTTATTCCATTTCATACTACCGCAAGCGTTATACGTCATAGGCCCTTTACAACCTAATTTATATAAACAATAGCCTTTTTTTGAGTTTACATCGTCGAAGGTTTCTGCGAATAAGCCAGCATCATAATAAGGACGTCTGTAACAAGTATCATGAACTCGTTTTCCATAAAACGCTTTTGGTCTACCTAAACGATCTAATTTTGGCAAACGTCCAAAAGCTACTACATGCATTATTACACCTGCCATAACTTCTCCAATTGGCGGACAACCAGGCACTCTAATTATTGGTTTGTTCTTTACTATTTTATGAATTGGTGTTGCTTCAGTTGGGTTTGGTTTTGCAGCTTGTACACATCCGTTTGATGCACAACTTCCCCAAGCAATAATTGCTTTTGCTCCTGCCGCTGCTTCCAAAAATGTTTCTTTAGCTGATTTCCCTGCAATACAGCAATAATTTCCATCATCTCCTAATGGTATAGAACCTTCAACACATAAAATGTATTCACCATGGTATTTTTTCATGGTATCATGTTTTGCCGCTTCAGCTTGATGTCCTGATGCAGCCATTAAGGTTAAAGAATAATCTAACGATATTCTATCTAAAATAATATCAGCTACTATTGGGTGATTCGATCTAATAAAAGATTCACTACAACACGTACATTCTTGATAATGTTCCCAAATAACCGGAAGTCGAGGTGTGTTTTCCAATGATTGTGCAATTTGACCAACCATAGAAGATTCTAAACCCATAAAAGCAGCCATATAAGTAGAGAATTTCATAAAATCTCTACGGCTATAACCTTGTTTGATTATGCTTTCGTAATAGGTATCACGTTTTTCATTATTAGTAGACATATTTAAAAGTTTTAGATATAAAATAGATTATTTAATCTTTTTCCTTTCTTTATAATAAAAAAGACTGAACTAATTTACTAATAATATTCCTCTGTTTAACATTAACACCTTAATTTAGAACGATTTAAAATAGGATGATCTCACCTTTTAATTTAACTCGAAAAAATACTATAAAAATAATATTGATAGTTTTGTATTTATATAATTTGTAAATTTGAGATTAAATCATTTTAAAAAAAATGCATGAGCTATCAATTGCTTTAGGAATTGTTAAAATTGCCGAAAATGAAACTGCAAAAGCAAACGCAAAAAAAGTTACAAAAATTGAACTTGAAATTGGTGTTTTAGCAGGTGTTGAATTAGAATCTCTAAATTTTATTTGGGAATCTGCAATTAAAGATAGTGTGTTAGAATTTGCTAAAAAAGATATCACTATTATTAAAGGATTAGGAAAATGCATTGATTGTGATACAGAATTTGATATGGAATTTATCTATGATACCTGTCCAAATTGTAAAAGCAACTTTAAAGGTATATTAAAAGGAAAAGAATTAAGAGTAAAAGTGTTAGAAGTAATTTAAAAATATAAAAAACATGTGTGGAACTTGTGGTTGTGGATCTGAAAATAACGGTCCTACAATTTTAAAACCTGGAGAAGAAAAACATGAACATTCTCATGATGAACATCACCATCATCATGAAGGACATTCTCATTCACATGAAAAAGAACATCGTCACCATCACGATGATCATTCACATTCTCATGACCATAGTCACAAACATAAAATTTTAGCAATTGAACAAGATATTTTACAAAATAATCAAATATTAGCAGCCAGAAATAGAGGTTATTTTGAAGCAAAAAACATATTTGCATTAAATATGGTAAGTTCACCTGGTTCGGGAAAAACTTCTATTCTAGAAAGCACATTAGCTAATTTAAAAGAAGATATTCCGTTTTATGTGATTGAAGGCGATCAACAAACTTTAAATGATGCTAATAGAATTGATGCTCTAAACATTCCTGTTATTCAAATTAATACAGGAAAAGGTTGTCACTTAGAAAGCGACATGGTTTTTGAAGCTGTTAAAAGGTTAAATATTGAAGACAATGCTATTTTAATGATTGAAAACGTTGGAAACTTAGTTTGTCCTTCTATGTTTGATTTAGGTGAAAGCAAGCGGGTTGTTATTATTAGTACAACAGAAGGAGAAGACAAGCCAATTAAGTATCCTGATATGTTTCATACTTCTGATATTTGTATTATCAATAAAATTGATTTGTTACCTTATGTAAATATTGATGTTCAAAAATTAAAAAATTACGCCTTACAAGTAAATCCTAATTTGCAGTTTTTTGAAGTTTCAGCAACAACAGGTGAAGGAATGGAAGCTTGGTATAAATGGTTGAAAGATAATATGCATCCATCCTAAACCCTTCCCAAAGAGAAGGGCTAATTATAAATCAATATTCATCAATCTAAAATCATAAATCAACATGTGCTTATCAATTCCGGGAAAATTAATAGAAATAACATCACAATTAGATGAAACTTTTAGAGTTGGAAAGGTATCTTTTGATGGTATTATAAAAGAAGTAAGTTTAACTTTAGTTCCTGAAGCTAATGTTGGAGATTATGTTTTAGTACACGTTGGTGCGGCAATTTCTACTATTGATGAAGATGAAGCAAAAAAAACTTTTGATATTCTCATGCAACTTGATGAGCTTCATGAATTAGACGATGAATAGATGATAACCCTAAACGAATATCAAATAACTATCAATAAAAAAATAAAAACCCCTCTTCAAATGAAGATGGATTTTAAAAATCAAAATTCCAATTAAATATATCTGTTTTTAGACCAAATGATATCCAAGTAGAATTGGATTTATCAAATACATCTGTTGGTGCATCGGGGTTAAAATCTCTGAAAGTAAATCCTCCAAATAATTTTAAATTAGTTGCCGGGTTTAACAAATAACCTATTTGCAAATCGCCTATAAAAACTTTAGCCGTATTGCCCTGTCCAATTTCATTTCCATAATCTGATGCTCTATTATCATTGTCTTCATAAACATCTCCACCGTAACTAAAAGTATCCGTTCCGTTTTCAAAATCAAATCCTTTTTCACCTAGCACTATTTTTGCGTTCGCAAACCAACGATTTTTAATATATCTGGCAATACCAATTGCTTCTTTAAAATTTGAACCCCATAAATGAGCTAAAGGTTGATTGTTATGTCCATAATTTAAATTTAACTCATCATGAGAATAAGTATATGGTCTAACTGCATTATATTCTGCTTGCAGGTATAAGTTATCAATATTAAATGCATTGTGATACTTTGCTCCAAGTTGAACTCCATATTTATTGGCCCACCAACCATCACTACCTGTAATTTCTCCAACTCTAAATTCGTCCAATATTAATTGAGAATACAATGAAATATTTTTTAATTTATATTTTAAACTAAGCCCAAGCAATGTATTTCCCGCTCTTGAACCTGTTGAGAATTCCGCAGCTGTGTAAAAAATAAGTGGATTTAAATAATTCACATCAAAACCTCTATCATTAGTATCGTCCCAAATCACTGTTTCAAACAATCCAATATTCAATTTTTTTGTAGCATTCCAGCTTAAATAATGTATTGCCATAAACTTTTGTTTGTAAGCACCATCAACAGTTAATTCTGGTCTAACATCTTGCATCCACATCCAAAGATTAGTATATTTTATTTTCCAAAAATTAGTATTTATTTTGAAAAAAGGATATGGAGAAGCAACATCTGATAAAAATAAAGATCGATATCCGTCACCTATAAAATTTTTGCCATTTCCAAACTGAAAATTAAACGTTTTATTTGGAGTATAGGATAAATAGGCTTCTGCAACTGGGTAATCGTAAGCATCAGAATTAAATTCTTTAGCGATACCTCTTCCTGGAATAATGGCTGGATTACCACCATCAGGTTTAATAGATTCAGCATACAGATTTATGTAGTTAGCAAACCTTCCTTGACTTTCATAGAAAGTGGTTGAAAAACTAAACTTTTTACCTATTGCTCCATTTATATGAATGGATCTTGTATTATTAAACGTATTAATATCTTCACTATCTTTTCCTACTTGTAAATCTATCCCAGGATTAACCGTAAACCAAAAATTTTGCCCTTTTACAAAAGCCATATGCTCATTCAACAATTTTTTACCAAACCAAGTTGTTTTTGGTTTTATTAGTTTATTTTTTTGAGCGTCTAAATCAATATATTTAGTTACTTCAGTATATAAATATGGCTTTACAGCAGTATGCGAGTTATCTCCTTTATTTAAGTAATAATCATATGAACTATATTCAGCGTGTGTAAATGGGATGTTTAATTCACTCTTATGTTCTGGAAATAACGTGTTCTTGGAAATAATTTCAACTATTTCTTGGGTTGTTTGAATTGCTTTAACTACAACATCCTTTTTTACAATTTTTTCATTGATGCTATTTTCTAAAGGAATTGACAGCGGAAAAACAAACTGCATTTCAACAGGGTGATTATTATATTTTGCAGGCGTTATTTTTGGTAACGTAGTGAAAACTCTCTCTACTTCTTCTTTTAACTCTTTATAAGGTGAATTAGCATAAATAACCTTAAAATCACCAGAGGTATTTACTAAAAAAACAATATTAATGTTTCCCTTAAAATTTTCCTTTTTTATATTTTCTGGAATTTTAAATTCTGAAATTATTGCTTTTTTAACTTGTGCATTAAAACAAGAAGATATTTCAGAAATAGCACTAGAATCACAAGCTTTAAAAACAGGATATTTTTCTGTTTGAGAAAAAACGGTCATTGACAAAGTAAGAAAAATAAAACTGAAAATTAGTTTTTTCATAGCTGTTAATTACAGGGTTTTTTCGACTTTATTATCTATTAATTGATACTTTTCCCCACTTTCCATACAAATTGCAAAACCCAATTTATCAAAATCTAATCGGTGTCCATACTCGCTAATCCAACCAATTTGTTTTGATGGGTTTCCTACAACTAAAGCGTAGGGCAATATTTCTTTTGTAACAACTGTTCCTGCACCAATAAATGCATATTCGCCAATATTGTTTCCGCAAACAATGGTTGCATTAGCTCCAATACTAGCTCCTTTTTTCACCAATGTTTTTGAATATTTTCCTCTTCGAACAATTGCACTTCGTGGATTTATAACATTTGTAAATACCATTGATGGTCCTAAAAACACATCATCTTCACAAATTACACCTGAATAAATAGATACATTATTTTGCACTTTTACATTTTTACCTAAAACAACATCGGGAGAAATTACTACATTTTGACCAAGATTACAATTTTTACCAATTTTTGAATTTGGCATTATGTGACTAAAATGCCATATTTTAGTTCCTTTACCAATTTCGCAACCTTCATCAATTACGGCCGTTTTATGTGCAAAATAATCTTCCATTCTTAATATCCTTCAGTGTCATTACCTCCTTCAGCAATTAATTTAGCAGATGATGTTCCAATACGTGTTACGCCTAACTCAACCATTTTAACAGCATCATCATAATTTCTAACACCACCTGCCGCTTTTGCAGATAAAGGTTTTGCGTTTTCTACGATAAGTTCCATTGCTTCAAAAGTAGCTCCGTTTGCTTTTCCTCCTTCAGTTACAAAGAAACCAGTAGATGATTTCACAAAAACCATTTCTGCATTTTCTTCTTCAAAATTTTCTAAAACTACATCACGAATTAATTGTGTTATTAAAACTATTTCATCATTAGTTAATGCCGCAATTTCAATAATCCATTTTGCTACTTTTTTATTATCTAACGCTAATTTGGTTCCTTTAAAAACTTCTGCTTTTACCAAATTAATTTTACCTTCTTTAAAGGCTGTATAATTAATTACATAATCTAACTCATCAACATCATCGTCAATAGCTTTTTGAGCCTCAATTAATTTTTCATTGGTTGTATAAATTCCTTCATGAAAACCAATTACAGTACCTATTAATGTTTCAGAATTAGCTTTTTTAACCATTTCACGAGCCGTTGCAACAAATTTTGGGCGAATCATTGCTAATTTATAACTATTTTCTATAGCTTCATTAATAAGATCTTTAACTTTCGCTACTGTCTCTTCTTCTGAAATACAAGCCTGAATAGCTGTTTTTAAATATGTTGAGTCTAAATATTGATTTACTTTCATTTTTTAAATTTTATTCTACGAAAATACTAATTTACCAAACATAATAGTTTATTATTATTCATTACTTCATAAAAAATCCCGCTGAAGCAGGATTTTTTATGAAGTACCTATTATAATTTATTCTACTTTCAAAACAATCGGCAATCCATATTTAACACCAACAGCTTTACCTCGTTGTCTTCCTGGAGTCATCTTTGGAAGTAATTTCACAACCCTAATAGCTTCATCTTGCAATTTTTTATGTGGAGCTCTTGCTTGAATATCTGCTATATTCCCATTTTTATCAATTTTAAATAATACAAAAATTCTTTGAATACTGCCTTGTGGCAGCCCCAAATCTGATGCCAACTCTGCATTAAATTTTTTTGAAACAAATTTTGACATTTTTGAAGAAAAACAAGCTCTTAATTCAGCCTTATTCCCAGAACATCCCGGATAGACAGGAACATTCTCTATTACCAAAAAAGGTACATCTTCAACCATTTCTTCCTCTTCTACAACAGAAACCACATCTCTATCAAGATTTATCACAACTGCATCTGACTCATCAGTTTCAGTAGATTCTATAATAGTTTCTATTACTTCAACTTCATCTTCAACTTGTACAATTTTATTTGGTAAAACTGCTTTTGCAATTGGTTTAATTTCTGGTTCAACTATTTTAATTTCAATAATTTCTTCTGTTTCTTCAACAGAAACAAAAGTCCCTACTAATTCCTTTACAGAATTGGGATAGGACTTCATATTCATAAATTGATAAACAATAAAAAGTGCTAGTACTAATCCTAATTGAACTAATATTTTACTATAATTTTCAAGAGTTGCGTTTGGATATTTTTTAATTTGCATTTTACTTGTTTTAGGATTAAACAAGAACTATTATAATAACTGTTTTACAGTATTGTTTATAATGCAAGAAATTGGAAATATTACAAATATTCAAGCAAAATCCTGCAAGATTATTATCATATTAAATTTACAACTTATTTAGTTATAAAGCAATGCTTTACATTAAAAAAAAGCTCAACCAAATTGGTTGAGCTTTTTTTTAATGTATAAGTGTATTCTTTTCTTTACTCTACTTTAAATGCTATTGGCAAACTGTATTTTACACCAACTGGACGACCACGTTGTTTTCCAGGTGTCATTTTAGGTAATAATTTAACAACTCTAATAGCTTCTTGTTGTAATCTTTTATGAGGAGCACGTGCCATTACATCAGTAATATTACCAGATTTATCAATTTTAAACATTACAAAAATTTTCTTAACTCCTGGCGATAAACCTAAATCTGATGCTAATTCAGAATTAAATTTTCTATTCACATGTTTTTTGATTTTTTCTTGTAAACACGCTCTTAACTTAGCTTTATTACCTTTACATCCAGGATAGACAGGGACATCTTCAATAATTGCAAAAGGAACATCTTCAACAACATCTTCTTCCTCTTCAACATCAATAATTTCTTCAACTTCAACAGCATCATCCTCGTCTGTTTCGGTAGATTCTATTACGGTCTCTTCAACTTCTTCCTCATCTTTTACAACCTCAATTACATCTGGAGCAGGAGGTGGAGGTGTTTTAACCTCTGGTGGTTTAACAATCTCAAGTTCTAATTGTTCTTCATCGTCTTCTATGTTTAAAGTTGAGGCAGCAAGCTCACCAATAACTCTATCATACGTCTTTTTTTCAATGGCTAAATACACCACTAATAGTGCTAAAACTAAACCTAACTGCATAAATAATTT
>SDWL01000219.1 GCA_004195315.1 Lutibacter sp. | reverse complement strand
AGATGTGTATAAGAGACAGCATATGAATCACCCCAAACCTTTCCTTAAACACAAAAATTCCGATAACCAAACTTATTGATGGAGCATAATATTGAATGAATCCTAGGTTCGATAAGTCAATTTTACGAACACCATATGAGAACATAAGCAGGGGAACTGATGTGAAAACACCTGTTGAAATTAGCAAACCTATATGGTCAGGTGAATTTGTTACAAATAGAGGCAGTCCTACTTGAGTTTTGTGATAAAGGAATAATACCATAAATGGCAACAACAAAAGTGTTTCTACTGTAATTCCGACGATAGGATCGATGGGAGTAATCTTTTTAAGAAACGTATAGAGTGTGAATGAAATAATAAGTAATAATGCTAAAACAGCTGTAATTGAATTTGCAATTACCATAGATAAACTGTTTAAATGAATTCCGTACACCAACCACAATAAAACTCCAACAAAGAATGATAAATACATGGTTAAAGACAAACTATCTGCCGATTTTAATTTCCACGTTTTATATACCTGAGGTATAAAAGAAGCAGTTGTTAAAACCGCTGCTATCAATCCTATTATTTCGTAGTTGTCAATCATTAATAATTTTGTCTAAAATAATGAGACCCTGAAACAAGTTCAGGGTGACGAGTTTAAATTTTAACCTACAATATTTACAATTTTACCAGGAACTACAATCACTTGTTTAGGTGTTCGCCCATCTAATTGTGCTTGCGTTTTCTCATGAGCCATCACTGCTTTTTCAATTTCTTCTTTGCTCATATCCATTGGAAGTTCTAATTTGAATCTCATTTTTCCATTAAATGAAATTGGGTACTCTTTACTACTTTCCACTAAATATTTTGCTTCAAATATTGGGAAATCAACCGTTGAAACTGATTCAGAATGACCTAAATTTTTCCATAATTCTTCAGCAATATGGGGTGCATACGGCTCAATTAGTATTGCTAACGGTTCTAAAATAGCCCGTTTATTACATTTTAAAGCTGTTAACTCATTAACTGCAATCATAAAGTTTGAAACAGATGTGTTGAATGAGAAATTAGCAATATCGTATTCTACTTTTTTAATAGTTTTATGTAGTGTTTTTAGTTCCTCAGCTGTTGGTTCTTCATCTGAAACTGAAAAAGCATCATTTACAATATATAATTTCCATAGTTTTTTCAAGAAACTATAAACACCAGAAATACCAGATGTTTTCCAAGGTTTAGATTGTTCTAAAGGTCCTAAGAACATTTCAAACAAACGTAAACTATCTGCTCCGTATTCTTCACAAATAGCATCAGGATTTACAACATTGTATTTAGATTTCGACATTTTTTCAACCTCACGACCTACAATGTATTTTCCATCTTCTAATACAAACTCCGCGTCTTTATATTCTTCCCTCCAGTTTTTAAATGCTTCAACATCTAATTCATCAGAACTATTTACAAAAGAAACATCTGAGTGAATTGGTATGAAATCTATTTTTTGATAATCTCCAAACTTAGTTTCCTCTTTCTCTAACTTTTTATTCGCAATTTTTGCTTGGTCATTAACCTTCTTTATAATTTCCGTCTCCAAGTCAAAATCTAAAGTTCCTTTGTCAATCTTTTCTGAAATTTCTTTTGAAACAAATATATTTGACGTGAATATTCCACGAACAGCTTTTACATTTTTAGGAGCTGTTCCACTCATAGGAGCATTCCCAAAAACTCTATACACAAAAGCAGAAGTACCAGTAATCATACCTTGGTTAATAAGCTTTTTCGCATATTCGTCAACAGGAACAATTCCCTTATCAAATAAGAATTTTTGCCAAAAACGAGAATACAATAAATGTCCTGTTGCGTGCTCACTTCCACCAATATATAAATCTACATCTTGCCAATAATTTACAGATTCTTTACTTACAAACTCTTCAGTATTTTCAGAATCCATATAACGGTTGAAATAAGAAGAACTTCCTGCCCAACCTGGCATTGTGTTTAATTCTAACGGAAAAATAGTTTCGTTATTAATTAAATCATTACTAACAACTTCATTCTTTTCAACATCCCAAGCCCAAGTAGTTGCATTTCCTAAAGGTGGTTTTCCATCTTCTGTTGGTAAATATTTTACCACTTCTGGTAATACAATTGGCAAATGTTTTACATCAATCATTTGAGGCAATCCATTTTTATAATACACTGGGAAAGGCTCTCCCCAATAACGTTGACGACTAAAAACAGCATCACGTAAACGGTAATTTATTTTTCCATACCCAAAACCACGTTTTTCTATTTCAAAAATTACGGTTTTCATCGCTTTTTTATACGCTAAACCATTTAAGAAATCAGAATTTGCAATTTTAGAATTGTCTTTATCTGCATTTGCTTCTTCAGAAATATCAACTCCTTCAAAAATATTTGGAATTTCAATATTGAAATGTTTTGCAAAATCATAATCACGTTGATCACCACAAGGAACCGCCATAACAGCACCAGTTCCGTAATTTGCCAACACATAATCTCCAATCCAAATTTGAACTTTTTTACCTGTAAACGGATGCAATGCGTATGCGCCTGTAAAAACACCTGAAATGGTTTTCACATCAGCCATTCGCTCTAATTCACTACGCTTTGCTGTTTTTTTAATATAGGCTTCAACTGCTGCTTTTTGTGCTTCAGTTGTAATTTCAGAAACTAGTTCGTGCTCTGGAGCCAATGTCATAAAACTTACACCAAAAATAGTGTCAGGTCGTGTAGTGAAAACGTCTATTTTTAATTCCAAATCTGGTTCAGAAATTTTAGTTTTTTTCTTAGATTTAGGCTTTATTGGGAATTGCAATGCATTGTCTATTTTATAAGCAACAGCAACTGAATTATCTAAAACCTCATCTGCAGAAAATCTAACAACGCTAAAACCTTCACTTTCAAAATAATCAGTTCTTGCTACTTCATCTTCTTTTCCAGCAAATTCAACAATTGTATTTTTTGCCAAACAAACAAAATCTACTAAATAAGTACCAATAGTATACTTAGTTCTAAATTTTGAAGCTCCTTTTTTCTTTCTTAAAACATCCCATAACTCTGCTTCAGCTTTTGAAGGGTTAGAACGTTTTACTTTCAGCGCTTCAATTTCTTTAAAAGATAAATTTATTTTCTTGTTATCAGTATTTCCAGCTGACATAACCTTAAACGAAACCATCGCTCCTTCTGATCGGCCAATCCAATTGGTTTGTGAATCTTTTAATGGTTGTGGCCAATCTATTTTAGCCATTCCGTCTAATAAACGTTGAGCATAAGCAGTAATTCTCATACTCCACTGCTTCATTTTTTTACGAACAACGGTATGACCACCACGTTCTGAAACTCCATTTACAATTTCATCATTTGCCAACACGGTTCCTAAAGCTGGACACCAGTTTACTTCAGTTTCAGATAAAAATGTTAAACGATATTGTAACAGTATTTTTTGTTTTTCTTCTTCTGAATAATTTTTCCAATCTTTAGAAGTGAAAATTTTAATCTCATCATCACAAGCTGCATTTATTCTTGTGTTTCCTTCAATTGAAAAGACCTCTTCTAATTCAGTAATGGATCTTGCTTGGTCTGTATCTTTACAATAATACGATTCAAATAATTGAATAAAAATCCACTGAGTCCATTTATAATAATTAGGGTCAGAAGTTCTCACTTCACGAGACCAATCAAATGAAAACCCTATTTGATCTAATTGTTTTCTATAAGTTGCAATATTTGCTTCCGTAGTAATTGCTGGATGTTGACCAGTTTGAATAGCATATTGCTCAGCTGGTAATCCAAAAGAATCATAACCTTGCGGGTGTAAAACATTAAACCCTTTATGGCGTTTGTAACGTGCATAAATATCTGATGCAATATAACCCAGTGGATGCCCAACGTGTAAACCTGCTCCAGAAGGATACGGAAACATGTCTAGCACATAGTATTTTGGTTTATCTGAATTATTTTCAGCTTTAAACGTTTGGTTTTCTGCCCAAAATTTTTGCCAATTCTTTTCAATCTCTTTAAAGTTATATTCCATCGGTGCTTATTCCATTTTTAAAAGCGCAAAGTTACGCTTTATATAGAAAACTGTAAAGTGTTTACCATATATACTGTCTCTTATACACATCT
>SDWL01000218.1 GCA_004195315.1 Lutibacter sp. | reverse complement strand
AGATGTGTATAAGAGACAGTAAATGATGATGGCATAACTGCTCCAGGAATAAGAACGCTAATTTCTGTAATGAATGAAATTGGAGATGTAGTTGTTGTGGCACCTGACAGCCCTCAAAGCGGAATGGGACATGCTGTAACCATTGATGACACCTTGTATTGTAATGAAATAAAGATAGATAACGGACCACAACGTGAGTATCAATCGTCTGGAACACCTGCTGATTGTGTGAAACTAGCAGTGAGCGAAATTTTAGAGAGAAAGCCAGATTTATGTGTTTCAGGGATTAATCATGGTTCAAATTCATCAATAAACGTAATTTATTCTGGGACTATGAGTGCTGCTGTGGAAGCTGGAGTTGAAGGAATACCGGCTATTGGTTTTTCGTTATTAGATTATTCTTGGGATGCAGATTTTGAGCCTTTGAAAGAATACATAAAAAAGATTGCATTAAATGTTTTAGAAAATGGATTGCAAGATGGTGTTGTATTGAATGTGAATTTTCCAAAAAGCAAAACGTTTAATGGAATTAAAATTTGCCGTCAAGCACGAGCAAATTGGGTAGAAGAATTTGATAAACGTGAAAACCCAAGGGGAAAAGTTTATTATTGGCTAACAGGAAAATTTGTGAATATGGATAAGGGAGAAGATACCGATGAATGGGCACTGGCAAATAATTTTATTTCTGTTGTACCTGTTCAATTTGATTTAACAGCACATCATTTTATTCATAAATTAAATAATTGGAACTTGTAAATTTATTTTTATAAAACGAGCATGTTAAAAAGTTTATCATCTAGAGCAATGACAAATACCGAACAGCAGGTGACTGAATTAAAAAATAATATATACATATGAAAAAGGAATTATTAATAGGTTTTGTTGTAGGTTTAATAGCTACTTCTTTTGGATGCTTTATTTTTATTGAATTCTTTTCGAATTTTGATTTTTATAAAAGTTTAGATTTAATAATAGAAGGAAATCTTGAAGGAAGAGTACTTGTTTTGGGTGCTATAGCAAACTTTTTTGTGTTTTTTTTATTTCTTAAAAAGAAACAAATTTATAGAGCAAGAGGTGTTTTAATGGAAACTTTTTTAATAGCATTAATAGTATTATTTTTAACGTTATTTTCTTTCTAAATTAATTATGATGAAACTAGAAGGGCAAATTTTTACACACAAAGGATTGAGTAATAGTGAACAGCATCTGTTACCGCTAAAAAATATAATTTAAATAGATGAAATACTATATTATTTCTGGAGAAGCTTCTGGTGATTTACATGGTTCTAATTTAATGAAAGCATTATTTGAAAAAGATAACAATGCTGAAATTAGATTTTGGGGAGGTGATTTAATGCAAGAGGTTGGTGGTACTTTGGTAAAACATTATCGAGAGTTGGCATTTATGGGTTTTGCTGAAGTTTTAATGAATATTAGTACCATTTTTAAAAATATAAAGTTTTGTAAGCAAGATATTTTAATTTGTAAACCAGATATTTTAATTTTAATAGATTATCCGGGTTTTAATATGAGAATAGCTGAATTCGCAAAAAAAGAAGGTATAAAAGTTCATTATTATATCTCACCACAAATTTGGGCCTGGAAAGAAAATAGAATCAAAAAAATTAAAAGGGATGTTGATGAAATGTCAGTTATTTTACCTTTTGAAAAGGATTTTTACGAGAAGAAACATAATTTCCCAGTTCATTTTGTTGGACATCCATTAATTGATGCAATTTCAAACAGAACACAAGTTGATGAAGCTGTTTTTAAAAAAGAACACCATTTATCTGATAAACCTATAATTGTATTGTTACCAGGAAGTAGAAAGCAAGAAATAAAAAAAATGCTTTCAATAATGTTAAAAATGGCCAATAAATTTCAAACGTATCAATTTGTAATTGCAGGAGCTCCAAGTCAAGATTTTGATTTTTACCAACAGTTTATGAATCAAGAAAATGTGAAGTTTATAAGTAACAAAACCTATGATTTATTATCGCTTTCATATGCTGCTATTGTAACTTCAGGTACAGCAACATTAGAAACGGCATTGTTTAAAGTGCCTGAAATTGTATGCTATAAAACCAGTTGGATTTCTTACCAAATAGGAAAACGCTTGGTAAATTTAAAATACATCTCTTTGGTAAATTTAATTATGGATAAAGAAGTGGTTAAAGAATTGATTCAAAATGAATTTAATGAAATAAACCTTGAGAAAGAGCTTCACAAAATTTTAGAAGGTAAAATAAGAGAAGAGTTATTTATAAACTATTTTGAGCTGGAAAAAAAATTAGGTGGTAAAGGCGCTTCAAAAAAAGTTGCGGAGCTAATTGTTAAATAATTTTTTATAAAATTGGTATGATAAAGAAATTGGTTAATTATTTATTACAAGGAATACTTTATATAGCTCCATTGGCTATTACAGGGTATGTAATTTATTCTATTTTTACTTTTGTAGATGATTTATTGCAAAATTTTTTAACCAAGTTTTTCGATATTAGAATTCCAGGATTAGGAGTGTTAACATTAGTATTAATTCTAATTATTACAGGTTTTATAGGTAAAACTTTTATTGCTGAACCGTTAAAAGTTGTTTTTAAAAAAGTAATTGAACGAATTCCTTTATTGAATTTTATTTACTCAGCTTTAAACGATTTATTTTCAGCCTTTGTGGGTAAAGAGAAAAAATTTAGTAAACCTGTTTTGGTAAAAGTTAATTTAACTACAGAATTAGAAAAATTAGGTTTTATAACAGAAGAAAATTTAGAAGTTTTAAATGAATTAGATAAAGTTGCAGTTTATTTTCCGCATTCTTATAACTTTTCGGGTGAATTATTTATTGTACCTAGAGCGAATATAAAACCTATAAACGCAAATTCAAGTGATGTAATGAAATTTATTGTTTCAGCAGGACTTACAGGATTAGGTAAAAAGGAGTAACAACTTATTTACATTTTATAAATAAAAAAAACGCTAAAACATTTAATGTTTTAGCGTTTTTTTTAGTAAGTTTTATTATTCTTTTATTTGCAAAGACCTTCTAAAGTATCTTCAATATCTCCAGGAGTACTCATAATTTTTGCAAAAGTACCCATAGTTAATTCTGGCCAATGCAATGCAATTCTATATCTTCCGTGAAGCATAGTCGCTTTTTTCCCTTGTAAAATAATTTCATAAGGTAATGCTGCAATGTGAGCTTCTCCAATTTTTGGTAAAAAAACAGCTTCTCCATTTTCCTTGTTTTGTAAACCAATTCCAAATACAGCTACATTATCTTCTTTATAAACTATTTTATAAACTTCAACAGTTTGACCTTTTTTAGCTTTTAAGTTGTTCTCAATAACTATTAAACCTTCTTCAAATGAAGAAAACTCATTTAAAGTTATAGGATCTGTAAAATAAGGCATCATTATTTTGTAATGATATTTTTTTAATTTATCAGCTTTTATAGTTCCTCCAAAAGGAGTAAAATCATTTCCTATTACTGAAAATGTAGATTTTAAATCAGCACTAAATTTTTGAAATGTATCATTAAATGTATTGTAATTATTACCTAAATAAGCTCTTAAAATATAGTCGGGATTGGTATAAGAAATTAGTATTTTTCCGTCTTTTTGTTCTAAACCAACCTTAAAAGCTGCTGCAAGAGCACCTCGGTCTGTTACTTTAACTACCGTATTTTTTAAATCGGTTCTTGTAAAAGCAATTACTTTTAAAGTACCTTTGTTTGAAGGATTATATTCACCTAAAATGGTAAATGAATTTGCTTTTAAAGCGTCAATAACTTTGTCGGAAACTTGTTGAATAGTCTCACTACTTTCACCAATTTTAATATATGGTGCTAAGTCTTGACCAATTGCATTAAATACAATACCAAGTATTGCTATACTACTGAAAATTAATTTTTTCATAATTCTATATTTATTTATATTGCAAAACTAGAGTACATTAAATAGCACAATAGTGATAAAAGTCAGTTAGTAACAATTGTTACAACTTGATTTTTTAAAGTTTAAGATAAAAGGTATTTCATACAATATTTTTAGTAGCTTTAACATGCTATGAGAAAGTTTATAAAGTTTGTTCCTGTACAACTTACATTTTTTTT
>SDWL01000217.1 GCA_004195315.1 Lutibacter sp. | reverse complement strand
AGATGTGTATAAGAGACAGGTTTTATAATGTTCTTTCGCTAATTTAAAATTGTTGTGCTCAACAGCTAAATCTCCTTTATTCATAAATTCATAAGCTGTATGAATTGTTAATAATCTTCTCATTTCTTTTAAAGGATCCTCACTGTCTTCAACACGTAAATCAACCACTTTATCTTCCCAACTATTACCTGTACTTTTATCTTTAACGACTAAGATGGCTACAGATTGTTTCCCTCTAATATCTCCACCTTCATTTTGAGCTGCTTCCATAGCTATTAACATTCGCTCTGCTAAACTTCCACTTGAATTTTTAAAAGCTTCCGCCATTGCTGACCAAACGGTATTTTTCTCCATTAAATTGGCTTGCACAGAAAAATTATCACCAACTATATGGCCTGCAGCTACAATACAATTTTTACCTGTATAGGCATCTACATTTCCTTGAACATCTAAAATTGCTAACTGACGTACATCTCTTCCTTCATCTAATTCTAATAAAGTTTCTATTGCTAATTTTGGTGTTAAACCATTTTCTAATAAACTTAAACCTCTTGGTCCAAATGAAGGGTTTACAAACGATTGGGTTGCTACAACACCAACTCCTGCTTTTCCCCAGGTTACTAAACTACCAACAGAGAACCAATGTGACTGAACCGCAACACCCATTTCACCAGTAACTGTATCTCTTGCTACAATAGAATATGTATGTGCAAAAGGTTCTTTTTTTGAATAAACTTGTTGAGAAATTCCTTGAAAATTCATACTTAAAATTAATATTATTACAATTGATGACCTCATTATTTTGTGATTTTATAAAAAAATAAAGATACTATTCTTTTCATATATTTATACAAGTTTTAATTTATGGGTATTTCAAATTTTTGGTTTTATACAATTATGATTATCGCAATATCACACGTAATAGTTGGTTTTGTATATTTATTGTATAAATTATCAACAAAGAAAAAGGACAATCAAGAAAATGAATAAAGAATTTTTAATATTACACCTCAATAACATAGAAAATGCTAAACGTGTAAATCGTTTACGAGTTTCAAATTTAGTAATACAAAACCCAGAGCTTTTTAAATATTTGATTGAATTAGTTTTTGATATTAACAACAAACTATCTATCAAAGCAGCTTGGGTTTTAGAATTTGTTTGTGCTGAAAAATTAGACTGGTTGGCTCCTCATTTAAATTATTTTACAGAAAATATTAGCAAGGTAAAATTAGATAGTGCAGTACGTCCTGTTTCAAAAATTTGTGAATTTTCAGCAAAATCTTATACTTCAAAATCTAGTTCAATTATTAAATCTGAAATAAATTCGAAACATATAGAAAAAATTATTGAAGCTGGTTTTGATTGGTTAATAGGAAACCAAAAAGTAGCCGTTAAAGTTTATTCTATGGAACTATTATTTCTCTATGGAAAAAATGAAGATTGGGTTCATCAAGAATTACAATTAATTATACAACAGCATATTACAAAAGAAAGTGCTGCTTACAAAGCTAAAGGAAAGAAAATATTAAGTTGGATTAACAAGAAATAAAACTATTAATTTAGGTTTATTTCATTAATTTTGCCATTAATCACAAAACTAAAAAATGTCTTTAACAATATTAAATGCCATCTCTCCAATTGATGGAAGATACAGAAACAAAGTTGAAAATTTAGCTCCTTTTTTTTCAGAAGAAGCATTAATAAAATATCGTGTAAAAGTAGAAATTGAATATTTTATTGCCTTATGTGAAATTCCATTACCACAATTAGCCGATTTTAATACTACTCTTTTTGATGAATTAAGAAGTATTTATAGAAACTTTTCTACTGCTGATGCACAAAAAATTAAAGACATTGAAAATGTAACAAATCATGATGTTAAGGCAGTTGAATATTTCATTAAAGAAAAATTTGACGTATTAGACCTTCAAAAATATAAAGAGTTTATACACTTCGGTTTAACTTCACAAGATATTAATAACACTGCAACTCCTTTATCTATAAATGACGCATTTGATGTTGTTTATTATCCTGAATTAGCAACACTTTTAGAAAAATTAAGACAACTTGCAATTGCTTGGGCTGATGTACCTATGTTAGCTCGTACACACGGTCAGCCTGCATCTCCAACAAGATTAGGAAAAGAAATATTAGTTTTTATTGAACGTATTGAGCAACAAGTAAAGCAATTACAAAATGTACCTTATGCAGCAAAATTTGGTGGCGCAACAGGTAATTTTAATGCTCATAAAGTTGCATATCCAAACATTGATTGGAAAGCTTTTGGAACTCATTTTGTTGAAAAAATATTGGGTTTACATCATTCTTTTCCAACAACTCAAATAGAACATTATGACCATATTGCAGGTATTTTTGATGCTTTAAAACGTATAAATACCATTTTAATTGACTTTAATAGAGATATGTGGACGTATGTTTCTATGGAGTATTTCAAACAAAAAATTAAAGCTGGCGAAGTTGGTTCTTCAGCAATGCCACATAAAGTAAATCCAATTGATTTTGAAAATTCTGAAGGAAATCTTGGTATGGCAAATGCTATTTTTGAACATTTATCTGCAAAACTACCTATTTCACGTTTACAACGTGATTTAACAGATTCAACAGTATTAAGAAATGTTGGTGTTCCTTTTGGACATACAATTATTGCATTTAGTTCTACGTTAAAAGGATTAAACAAATTGTTAATTAACAAAGAAAAATTTGCTGAAGATTTAGAAAATAATTGGGCTGTGGTTGCAGAAGCTATTCAAACTATATTACGTAGAGAAGCATTTCCAAATCCGTATGAAGCTTTAAAAGGGTTAACACGAACTAATGAAAAAATCACTCAAAAATCTATGGCAGATTTTATTGAGAGCTTAGAAGTTTCTGATACAATTAAAGAAGAATTAAAAGCAATAACACCAAGTAATTATACAGGAATTTAAATGAAAAAAATTGCAATAATATTCGTTTTTTTAATATCAATAATCTCGTGTAAAAACGTGGAAATAAATCCTGACCGTTTTAAAAATGGAACTTTTGAAATTCCTGAAGGGAAAGGATATAAAAAAACGATTATTATTAGGCAAGATTCACTTCAAATTGAAAAATATGAAGATAGAATAGATTCACTTTCAATTTTTTGGAAAAACAATTTTAATTATACTCTTAAAATGTTACATCCAAAAACTGCCATTGATGAAGACCCTATTTATGTAAAAATAACAAGTCTAAATAAAGATTCATATGATTTTGAAGCTGTAATTGGACATTCAAATTTTATACAAAAAGGGACTATTTATAGAAAATAAATTAAACTATGGAAATTTTCTTACAGGCAGATACTTGGGTAGCATTATTAACGCTTACATTTTTAGAAATTATATTAGGTATTGATAATATAATTTTTATTTCAATAACTGCTGGAAAATTACCGCAAAACCAAATTAAAAAAGCCACTAGAATTGGTTTATTACTAGCATTATTATTCAGAATTATACTGTTATTTGGGGTTTCTTATTTAATTTCAATGAAAGAACCTTTCTTCACTATTGATTTATCTTGGCTTAAAGTTGGTTTAACTGGTCAAAGTGTCATTTTGATATTAGGAGGAATCTTTTTATTGTATAAAAGTACAAGTGAAATTAGGCATAAAGTTGAAGAGAATGAAAAAAATGAAACTACTACAACAAAAAAGTTAGCTTCATCATTTGGAATGGTGATTTTTCAAATTGTGATGATAGATATTGTATTCTCCTTTGATTCTGTTTTAACGGCTGTTGGAATGACAAATGGTATTGAAGGAGCTTTAATAATTATGATTACTGCAGTAGTTGTTTCAATGATTATTATGATGGTTTTTGCTGTTCCTGTAGGTAAATTTGTAAATGAACACCCTACAATTCAAATGTTAGCATTATCATTTTTAATTTTAATTGGTTTTATGTTAATTACTGAAGGTGCACATTTATCTAATGCTGAAATACTTCACCAACGCGTAGGTGCAATCCCAAAAGGGTATTTATATTTTGCTATTGCTTTTTCACTAGGTGTGGAAGCATTAAATATGAAGATTAGAAAAAAATAAACAATCTTATTCAATAACTATTTTCACCATTATAAATTTAATGAAACAAATATAACACTACATTAAAAATCCATCAATTTATGGAATTTTTCTTAGTAACTTTGCACTTGTATATTTTAAGACTTATGAAC
>SDWL01000216.1 GCA_004195315.1 Lutibacter sp. | reverse complement strand
TAATGTACCAATAACTGCTGCTGCTGTTGCTTCAACTGTAGCTACAATTACTTTCGACCCTATTTTGGTAAAGGCTGATAATGGTAAAGAAAAATATAAATCTCTTGGAAAAGTAACTCCAGAGCAAAAAAGAGTTTTTGTTTTATTTGTTTCTTTAGCAATATTATGGGTGTTTAGATCGAACCTTAATTTAGGATTTATAACTGTACCAGGTTGGAGTTCTATATTCAAAAATCCAAAATTTTTAAATGATGGTACGGTTGCTATTTTTATTGCGATACTATTATTTATAGTTCCGTCATCTAAGAAAAATGAAGCATTAGTAGGGTGGAAAATAATGCTCAAATTACCTTGGCATATTGTATTTTTATTTGGAGGTGGTTTTGCTTTAGCAAAAGGATTTATAGATTCTGGTTTATCTAATTATGTTGGAGGTCTTTTAGCTGGAGCAGGAGGATTATCACCAACAATGCTAGTTGCTTCTTTAACAACAATGATGTCATTATTAACCGAGTTTACCTCAAATACTGCAACAACAGAAATGATGTTACCAATTATTTCTGGCTTAGCTACTGAAATTAAAATAAATCCTTTACTAATTATGATTCCTGTAACACTAGCAGCATCTATGGCATTTATGCTTCCAATAGCAACCCCTCCAAATGCAATTGTATTTGGTACAGGTAGGCTGAAAATGTTTGACTTAATAAAAACAGGTATTATTATTGATACATTCGCTGTAATTATTATTGTGGTAATGACAATGACTTGGGGTACAATAATTTTTGACATTGACCCTAATGTATTCCCTGATTGGGCAGTACAACCTATTACAATTATTAAACATTAACGTTCAATAAAATTGTACTTTGTTCCTAAAAACGTCTTGTCTTTATTGCAAGGCGTTTTTTTGCACCATAGATTTAAAAATTAAATATTGAGCCAACACATACGTAAACATTATTACTACTTTATTAATATGCTCTTCAAAATAAAACTCATCTATTACTAAAACAGCATCTGAAATCATAAATACAATAGCCCCAGAAAGCATTAACAAGGACTCTTTTGATTTAGTATTCAAAAAATCGATTAAAGAAACTACACCAAATGTTGATATAGTTAAACCATAAATTATAATTGGCCAAAACATATTATTTAATGAAGATTTTAAATTAAAAATCAATAAATAAAACACTATTATGAAGGGAATAATAGAAAATATAACTTTAAACAACGACGTTTTTTGAATTCTGTCTGTAACAATTTTAATAAATAAAATATGTGCAATTAAAAAAGAAACCAATCCTGCAATAAAAAATAGCTTTCCTGAAAACATCAATAAAACATCTCCAAAAAAAGAAAATTCTAAAGCTATAACATACCATTTTAATCTTTTTGGCAAAGAAAATACATACAAAAAAAGTAGTGATAAAATTATTAATGGTTTAAAAATATAAACGAGTATTGGTATCTCAAAAGTAATTCCAATAATATCTAAAATTGACACAAGTACAAATACAACAAAAGCAACTTTGACTTTATTCATAATTAATTAATTAATTCCATGTAGGCAAGATACAATTTTTGTTTAAATTATTTAATAGTGGGTTGATTCCATGTATTAAACTTTGTCGCATTATTTTAGAATCATCGGAATGGCATTCTAAACAAGAACCTACTAATAATAATTGTTGCTGTTCTTGCACTGTAAAAGGTCTAAAATCTGACCTCGTTGAGTTTACCACACCTACTCCAACTTCTTTTAAAAATGGAATCCAAGCATCTTCAGGTAAATTATCATTTGGATTTGAAGTATAATCTGGGTTAAATTTCCATTTTCCTTTATTGTTTTCAATCTCATAAGTTAATTCTCCCATGCCATAACCCAGCGTTGCCGAATTTGAATGACACGATTTACAATCTCTTACTTCACTACTAGTTGTGTGAGGTGAGTTTGGTGCATATAATCTATGAAAAGAAACATCTTCTCCAATTCCTTTACCTGTATAGCTTCCTTTATCAATAGTTAAAATCATACCAGGCAAAGCAGGCTCAATATGTTTACCTTTTTTATTTTCACGAACTCCCATTGCAGGTGCAGATGACGAAAACTCAGCAACATATTCTTTCCATTGCCCTTTTCCGTAAGTTTTATCTAATAAATCAAATGCTCTTGGCTCAGCTTCATCAAATTGATTATGACAACCAATGCATCGGGAAGTCCAAGATGAATGACAAGTTGCACAACTCACATTTTTATGCGCATTATCTTTAGAACAAACTTCAGATTGTGGATTTAATGGATGCAATGCACCATCTTTTTTACCAATTAAAAAAGCATTTCCTAAAGAATCAACAAAAGTATTAACTAACGGGTGTTTATCTTCTTCAACCACTAAAATTTGCTTATCATAATGTGTATAACCACGATGTAAAAAAACCAATAAGCTTTCAGTATCTAAAGAATCATACGGTATTGTAGTTGGTTTTTCTTTATAATGACAATCAGAACATTGTAATTTTACTGCTTGTTCCATATGGGTGTATTCTTTACCATCTCCCATTACTTCGTGCGAAGAATGACAATCTATACATAACATCCCTTTTGTATGATGAACATCTTCACCTTTATATTCATAAACCCTTTTATCTTCAATAACTCTATAATCTTTCTTATTTACAATTTCTGTTTCATTTAACAGCGTTTCTTGCCATCCTTCATAATTTGTTGAAATCCGGCTAGATCTACTATGGCAACCAAAACAATGTTCATTTGTAACAAAAATATCTGTTGAAGGATGAAATTTCGGTAATTCCTTTTTATCAGAAGATAGATAATTAACTAAATCAGTTTTT
Organism: Lutibacter sp.; assembly: GCA_004195315.1. Lineage (GTDB taxonomy): Bacteria > Bacteroidota > Bacteroidia > Flavobacteriales > Flavobacteriaceae > Lutibacter. The sequence continues at coordinate 1,372 of SDWL01000216.1, read as the reverse complement.
GCATCTTCAGTATAATTTAAATGACAAGCATTACAACCTCCACCTCTACTCATTTGTGTAATTTCTCCAAATTCTTTTTTTTCAGCTCCTAAATGGCAATTAGCGCACAAATCACGAATATGTTTATCAGCAGGCGAGTTTTTAATATCTTTAATATGATAATGATAGTCTGGAGAATCTGCTTCTTCAAAAATAAATTTATCAACTGCAACCAAACCACTATTTGTAGTCATTAGAGATTTTTCAATTTTAGAAAGTTCATTTGGATGACATTTTCCACACGTTACAGATGCATCTATTAAATTACCAGGTATTAAAACCATTCCTTTATGCGATTTATCTTTATCTAAAGTATTTGGATTTCCTAAATGACAACTTATACAGCCAATTAATTCAGGGTTATGATACTCAGAATATCCTGTTGTTTTTGAGTGACATTCTAAACAAGATTCTTTGTCAATGTTTTCAATTTTCACATATTGATTTTCAGGAATAGCTTTTAACTCAAAATATTCTTCAAATGAAAAAGTAGTTGCAGTAATTTTAGGACATAATATCAAAGAATTTTCAAAGAAGTTAATTGAATACGGAGCTGATGCAGTAATTTATGCTGATAACCCTGAATTAAAGGACATACGAAATACGATTTACACTAAAGTGATTGGCCAAATTGCTCAAGATGTAAAATCACTAGGAGAAATAGAGCCTGAATATGCAAGTGAAGTAAAAAGACCGCGCTACATGTTCTTTGCAGCAGATAGTATTGGAAGACATCTATCTTCAACTGTACTAGTAGAATTAGAGTCAGGATTGGCATCAGACATCAACCAGCTTGTAATTGAAGACATTGAGATGTCACATCAACAAAAAACTGGTGGGAAAAAAGAGACATATGAAAAAACCCTAAAAATGTATAGACCTGATTTTTCAGGGTTTTTATGGACTACAATTCTGTGTCTTGATAATAGAAATCCCAAATTTCAAAGAGACTATCATCCGCAATCCTGTAGCATAATTCCTGGAGTTTTTGAATCATTAAAGCCAGATTCTCTACGAGAAGGAAAAATTATAGAATTTACTCCAACCATTGATGAAGAAGATCTTAAAGTCAAGGTGTTAAGCCGCCAGATAATAAAAAGCGTAGTCGACTTTGATACTCCTAGGACTATAGTTAGTTTTGGTCGTGGAATAAAAGACGATCCTGAACAAAACATCAAGCTTGTAGAAAATCTAGCAAAGGAATTGAATGCAGAAATTGGAGTCACTTTACCAATGTCAAAAAAACCATACACCATAAGTCAGTCATTAGATTCTAAATATATGATTCCAGATAGAGTGATTGGAACTAGCGGACACAAAACTAGTGCTATGC
>SDWL01000215.1 GCA_004195315.1 Lutibacter sp. | reverse complement strand
TATTATTGTTGCTCCAATAAAATAGGGTCTTAAAAACCGAGTAAACGATATTTTGGCTGAATGTATGGCAATAATTTCTGTATTGCTCGCCAATTTTGAGGTGAAAAAGATAACAGCAATAAATAGCGCCAAAGGCAAAAAAGTATTGCCAAAAATTATAATAAAATTTATATAATAATCTTTAATAATCTCACCAACTGATAAGTCAGCATGTCTTAAAAATTTATCAACTTTTTCAGATACATCAATTGCAATAGCAATTGGTAATAATAAAGTTAATACTAAAGCAACAGAGCCTAAATATTTTTTTAAAATGTATTTATCAAGTATTCTCAATTGCTAACTTTTTTGTTAAAGTCTTTTGTCTAATTGTTTTACCATACGGTTTTTCCATTCAGTAAAATCACCTGCTAATATATGCTTTCTTGCTTCACGAGTCAACCATAAATAAAAACCTAAATTATGAATTGATGCTATTTGTTTACCTAACAGTTCATTAGCAGCAAACAAATGACGTAAATATGCTTTTGAATATATAGTATCTACAAAAGTTATTCCCATATCGTCTATAGCAGAAAAATCATTTTCCCATTTTTTATTTTTAATATTTATGGTTCCGTGAGCTGTAAATAACATTCCATTACGAGCATTTCGTGTAGGCATTACACAGTCAAACATATCTATTCCTAACGCAATATTTTCTAAAATGTTGATTGGCGTACCAACTCCCATTAAATATCTTGGTTTATCTTCAGGAAGAATTGCTGTAACAATTTCAGTCATTTCATACATTTCTTCAGCAGGTTCCCCTACAGAAAGACCTCCAATGGCATTTCCTTCTGCGCCAACAGAAGCAATAAATTCAGCAGATTGTTTTCTTAAATCTTTGTAAGTACTTCCTTGAACAATAGGAAAAAACGCTTGATTGTAATCGTATTTAAGTGGTGTTTTATCTAAATGAGTAATACATCGTTTTAGCCAACGATGTGTCATATGCATAGATCTTTTCGCATAGCTATAATCACAAGGGTAGGGCGTGCATTCATCAAAAGCCATAATAATATCAGCGCCAATTGTACGTTGAATTTCCATGACATTTTCAGGTGTAAACGTATGGTATGAGCCATCAATATGACTTTTAAATTTCACACCTTCTTCTTTAATTTTTCTTCTTTCCGAAAGAGAATATACTTGATAACCACCACTATCGGTTAAAATATTTCGATCCCAATTCATAAATTTATGCAAACCACCTGCTTGCTCTAAAATTTGTGTTTTTGGTCGAAGGTATAAATGGTATGTATTTCCTAAAATAATATCAGGATTAATTTCGTTTTTTAATTCGGATTGATGAACACCTTTAACGGTTCCAACAGTGCCAACCGGCATAAAAATTGGTGTTTCAATTGTTCCGTGATCGGTAGTTATAATTCCAGCTCTTGCCTTGCTTTGAGCGTCAGTTTTCTTTAATTCAAATTGCATAGTCGGCAAAGATAGTTATATAATTTTGAAAGAGTAAAAAATTAAATGATAGATAATATTAAATATTGAAGTTAAATTTGAAGTTAAGTTTTAGTTATATCTTCTCCTTTTTGGTTGGGAACTTTGGTTTGTTTTTTTTGGAGAAAACCCTCTTTTTGAAGCGGTCTTTTTCAGGATATCTTTAGAAGCTTCTTCTGTTTTAGACGAAGTAGAAATCATGTTATTAATTTGATGCATTTCTTCGGAAGTTAATTCTCTCCATTGTCCAACTTCTAAATTACCTAAGTTAACATTCATAATTCGAGTGCGCTTTAGTTTGGTTACATCATATTCTAAATATTCACACATTCTTCTAATTTGTCTGTTTAAACCTTGTGTTAATATAATTCTGAAGGTGAAATCGGTAAGTTTTTCAACGAGACATTTTTTTGATAACGTACCTAAAATAGGGATCCCTTGACCCATTTTTTGAATAAAATCAGGAGTGATTTTTTGATAAACAGTAACAATATATTCTTTTTCGTGATTGTTGCCTGCTCTCAGAATTTTATTTACAATATCGCCATCGTTGGTTAAAAAAATTAACCCTTCGGAAGGTTTGTCTAAACGCCCAATCGGGAAAAGACGTTCAGGATGATTTATAAATTTTACAATATTTTTACTTTCTTTTGAATCTGTAGTACAAACAATTCCAATAGGTTTATTTAAGGCAATGTATAAAGTTTTTGGTTTAACTTGTAAAAGTTTCCCACTAATTTTTACTACATCTCCTTCAGTTACACGGTTTCCTAATTGAGTAGGTTTTCCGTTAATTGTAACTTTACCATCTACAATTAATTTTTCTGCTTCTCTACGAGAGCAAATCCCAGTGCTACTGATGTATTTATTTAAATTAATTGAATTTTCGTTTGTGTCTTCCACTAATAAGATTTAAAGTTGCAAAGTTACGAAATAATCTTAATTTTTGTTGACACTATTATTTTATGAACTAATGAATTTAAGGTAGTTTATTTAATAATTACGTCATTACGCCGTCGAAATTCTCAATGTAATTATAGGTGCTTACGCTATTAATTTACCAATTTGTATTCAAAAACGTATACGGGTTTAACTTTTTGTTTTACAATTTTAAACCCTGAAATTTTCGGCAACGATTTTCTTTACTTTTTTGTTTAGAGATGACATAGCATTGTAACCGGTATGTTCTAAAACAATCACTACTAAATCATCTTCTAGGTATTGCGTAAGACCTGTACTAAACCCATTCCATTTTCCATGATGATAGATAGTATTTTCACCCTTAGTATCAATCCTAAACCCATAACCATACGGAACTTTTCTTCCGTAAATAGTTTCTCCTTTAGCGTACATAAGGTCTAACGACTCTTTAGAAAGTAGTTTCCCATTATTAAGCCCAAGTGTCCACTTAAACAAATCTTCACTAGTGGCATATATATTTTTATCACCTACAATAGCGTCATTTACGGTACTATTAATTTTTAAATGTCTCCAACCTCTATACAATCTATATCCAGCTAATTGATTTGTTTTTATACTATCATTTTCAAAACTGTACACAAATGAATCTTTCATTCCGAGCGGATCAAAAATGTTTTTTTGCACAAAAGCACTAAAACTAATACCCGAAACTTTTTCAACAATAGAAGCTAATACAAAATAGCCTGTGTTAGAATAATCAAAATTACGACCAGGTTTGAAGAACCTTTGTACATTACTTGATTCTAGCAATGCCATCATTTCACTATTGGTAGGTGCTTTTTCCTGTTTCCATTTATGCTCTGCAAGCCAAAAATATTTTGGTAAACCAGCAGTATGATTTAGCAGGTTTTTAATAGTCACATTTTGATAAGGGAAGTTTGGAAAATAGTTATTTACAGTATCCGTAAGTTTAATTTGATTTCTCTCAAATAATAGGATAATGGCTGCTGCGGTAAATTGTTTACTTACCGAAGCTAATTGAAATACAGATGCTTTATTTAGGGGCTCTTTCTTTTTGAAATCTGCATAGCCAATTTGATTGTTATACAGAATTTTTCCGTTTTTAGCTACTAATAAGGATCCGTGAAAATCATGCCTTTTGTTAATACGCTTCAATAATGAATCTAATTTATGGCTCACCTTTTGCGTTTGTATTTCCGGATATCGCTCTATTAAAATGCGAGTTTCTTTTTCAATTGGAGCTATTGTTGCAGTGGTTGTTGCAACCTCTTCTTCAGACTTAGGACTCAGTAAATAACTGCTCAAAAAAACTATGAGGGCTAGGGCTATATATTTAATGTATTTTTTCAAATGAGGGTTTGGGGTTTAAGGGCGCAAATTAACAATCCATCTTAGATTTTCAAAACGATTGTCTTTATTTAACGTAAATTTTATGATTTTAGAGTGCTATTGTATAAATCTAACAACAATTACGTTTTTTTATTGAGTTACTCTTGTAATTTTACTTTATGGAATTTAATGAAGCAAAAGGCAAACGACTTGTTAGCTGCTCAGATATTTGTATCAGGCTTTAGGCTAGTTATGAAGATAAAATTTAATTGAAGTGCATTAATTGTATTGTTGAGATTAAGAAGAATGAAAATTGGGTACTAAAAAACCTGTAGGATATTTTAATCATCTACAGGTTTAATAACTAACTTTCATAGGTTTTGTTTTTAATGGTTTAATATCTGTCTCTTATACACATCT
>SDWL01000214.1 GCA_004195315.1 Lutibacter sp. | reverse complement strand
AGATGTGTATAAGAGACAGATATAAACCCATGAAACGTAAATTAGATGTGTCTTGATTATAATAATAAACAAAAAAACTACTGAAGAATGTAACCAATATATGGAAACTTTCTTCAGTAGTTTTATAATGAATAGGGTGCTTTAATTTAATTAAAATTCTAGGTCTGCAACTAAATCAAACTCATCATAAATAGCTTTATCTTTAAGATCATCAAAAAAGCTAGCTGAACCATATCTAACATCAAATTTTGTTCTATCTATTTTTATTGAAGCTGTCGCTTTATTTCCGTAGATAGAAAAGTCAAATGTAATAGAATTTGTAATTCCTTTAATTGTTAAATCTCCTGTTACTTTATAAGAATTTTTACCTGTAGATTTTACTTTGTTAAAGACTAAAGTTGCCGTTGGGTTTTTTTCAATGCCAAAGAAATCATCCGATTTTAAATGTCCTTCTAATTTACCTTTATATTCACCTGTTAAGTCAGTACTATTAATTGTACTCATGTTAATTGTAAACTCTCCGCTAGTTAATTTATCTTCAATAAATGTAAGTGATCCTGATTTTAAGGCTATAGTACCTTCATGAGAACCAGTTACCTTATATCCTTTCCAAATTACTTTACTATTTTCTACTTTAATTTCTTTTTTCTCTCCATTTATAGTTGTGAAAGAAAATGTAATAAGTGCAATTATTGCTACTACTGCCAAATTTTTAATTGTGTTTTTCATTTTGTTTATCGTTTTAGTTTATAATCTTGTTTGTGATTTTGTTTGTGATTTTGTTTGTGATTTTGTTTGTGATTTTTAATTATGATCCGTAATAAAATTTTTCGCTAATAATTTTTCCTTCTTTCCATTCCTGAACAGCTATTTGCGTATAGTTTTTCACACCCCAATCTTTGTGGGTATAATCAAAATGCCATTCTACCATAGAAACATTATTTTCTCCAATAGCAACTTTTAATACTTTTGCTCCTCTAAATTCGGTAATTGCTCCGAAGAATTCTTCTTCTCTTTTTCTATTTGCTGTTTTTCCAACTACAATTGGGTTGTCATTTTCTTGCATTACTACATCTTCATGATAGTATTGATCAAACGCCTCCAAAGCTTTTCCTTGAAGAACCATATCGTTTACATTACTAATGTTTTTCAATAATGTATTCATAATATATTGTTTAATTATTATGATACAAATGTCTATAACATTGCTTGAGAAGAAAAAAAGGTAGTTTATTAAATGATGTTAATCTAGTTTAACTTTTTATTGTTCTAAAATAAGTTTACTTTTAATTTTGCTTAAAAATTCTTTAGTAATACCTAGATATGAAGCAATCATATACTGTGGAACTCGTTGCTCTATTGTTGGGTACAAATTTTTAAAGTTAAGATATCTTTCTTTGGCTGTAAGACTAAAATTTCTAATAATTCTTTTTTGAGATGCTACTAATGCCTTCTCTAAAATTATCCTAAAAAATCGTTCTAACTTAGGTATTTCTTTAAATAATTCTTCTTGGGTATGATGTGGAAATTGAAATACTTCAGTGTTTTCAATACATTGAATATTATAATCAGCTGGTGTTTGCGTAATAAAACTTCCAAGATCTGAAGACCACCAATCTTTAATAGAAAACATAGCAATATGTTCTTGCCCTTCATTATCCATGTAAAACATTTTTGTGCATCCAGAAATCACAAAACTAGTGTATTTACAAACGTCACCTTGTTGAACTAAGTATTGTCCTTTTAAATATTTTCTATGATTAACTTTTGAAAGCAACACCAACTCTTCCTTTTCAGTAAGATTAACATGTTTACTTATATAATTTAACAACTGTTTAGCTGATTCCATTTTAATCTTAAATTAATTATCGCCTTTTAAAATTTGAATTTTTTGGTTCTTATTCAAAATTAGGTTTTCGTTTTTCTAAAAATGCGGTGGTTCCTTCTTCAAAATCGTTAGTATTAAAACTAACTCCAAATTCTTCTATTTCAATAGCAAATCCGTTAACACAATTGGTGTAATTCGCATTTACAGCTTTTATAGCCGAAGCAATTGCAGTTGATGAATTTCGTGTTATTTTACTTGCTAATTTTTCACACAAAGGCAGTAATTCTTCTTGTTCAACTACATAATTTACCAATCCACATTCTTTGGCTTCTTCGGCAGAAATCATTCCAGCAGTCATAATCATTTCCATTGCTTTTCCTTTACCTACTAATTGTGGTAAACGTTGTGTGCCACCATAACCAGGAATTAAACCTAAAGAAACTTCAGGTAAACCCATTTTTGCATTCGTACTTGCAACTCTAAAATGTGCAGCCATAGCTAATTCTAAACCTCCTCCTAAGGCAAAACCATTTACCGCCGCAATTACCGGCGTACCTAAATTTTGAACAAAATTGAACAGTAATTCTTGTCCTTTTCTTGCAAGTTCAGTACCTTCTTCAATGTTGAAATTAGCAAATTCAGAAATATCAGCACCTGCAACAAATGCTTTTTCACCGCTTCCTGTTATAATAATTACTTTAACAGAAGCATCTGAATCCAACGCTTTAAAAGCTTCATGTAATTCTTCAATAGTTTTTTTGTTTAGGGCATTTAATTTAGCAGGTCTATTTATTAAAATTACAGCTAAATTTTCTTTCAATTCTACTAATATATTTTCGAAATTCATACAGTTATTTTTTAGGTAATACTATTTTAAAAACGGTCCCTTTATTTAATTGTGTTGTAAATGCTATAGTTCCATTATAGGTTTCTACAATGTTTTTTACCATCGGTAATCCTAAGCCCATACCACTAGATTTTGTTGTGAATTTAGGTTCAAATATTTTTACTTTATCTTCTTCTGTTATTCCTTTTCCATTATCAGCTACAATAATAATTAAGTCTCCATTATTCTCAGAAACTGAAACTTCAATTTTCTTATTTTCTATTTCAACTAGAGCATGTGCCGCATTTTTCACCAAATTAGTTACTACTCTAATTAATTGGGTTTTATCTAATTCGGCAATTATAGTATCTTTCTTAGGGTAATAAGAAATAAAGTCTTCTGTAAAAATATCTAACGCATGCTTAACAACTTCAACTACATTTAACTTTTCTCTTTTTTGTGTTGGCATCTTCGCGAAATTTGAAAAAGCCGATGCAATAAGACTCATAGTGTCTATTTGCTGAATTAATGTTTTACTATACTCATTAATTTTATCATAAATTTTCGGGTCGTTTGCATTAAATTTTCGCTGAAAACTTTGTACTGTCAATCGCATTGGAGTTAATGGATTCTTAATTTCGTGTGCTACTTGTTTTGCCATTTCTCGCCAAGCTTGTTCACGTTCTCCCTTTGCTAATTTCACGGCACTTTCTTCAAGCTCATTAACCATGTTGTTGTAAGCGTTTACAAGAGTAAAAATTTCTTCACTGGGATTCTTTAGAATAATTTTTTCGTTACTTTTATTTAAGCTTGTTTGCTTCATTTTATCTGTAACTGCTTTTATGTTTCTTGTAATATAACTTGAAATAAAATAGGCTAAGCCAATAGCAATCAAAAACATTAATAAATATACGAATCCCATCCTAACCAAAAACTCTTCTAAATCTTTGTCTTGCACAGTGTTATCTTGTACATATTGCAAATTTAATATCCCTATTGGTTTAAATTTATTGTCTGTGATATATGAGTATGAAGATTGAAAAGTATTCCCCTCTATTGTTTTAGTATTTATATAATGATGTTTAAAATTATTAGATACACTTTTTGTAATTGTTTCTGATAATATATCGGGAGCATCTCTTTGCACAAAACCAGAATGAGAACTTTTAATTAAGTTTCCTTTTAAATCGTAAATATTAATTTCTAAATTTTCAATGTCAGAAATCTCATGGATTTTATCTTTGAATATTGCTCCTAGCTTTTCTGTAACTATAGGATATGAATTTTGGGAAGAATTTAACCAAAAATTTATAGCTGCTTTTACTGATTCTTCTTTTCTGTCTAACCTTCCTTTATTATACTCTTCTGTTTGTTCTTTGTACTGATATATAGTAATTGCAGCAATTAATATAGAAGCTATTAATACCAACAATATCATGGATATGAATATTCGAATACGTAAAGAAAGTTGCCTAATTTTCATGCTAGAATTTGAAGCTGTCTCTTATACACATCT
>SDWL01000213.1 GCA_004195315.1 Lutibacter sp. | reverse complement strand
AGATGTGTATAAGAGACAGTAATTAAACCGTTTAGTTGTAGCCTAACTATTTGTTGAATTTCTTCCAGATTTAAAGGTGTAAACATGATAATTTCATCAATACGGTTTAAAAATTCAGGTCTAATAGACTGTTTTAGCAAACCTAAAACTTCAACTTTAGTCGCTTCAGTTATCAAATCACGTTTTTCCATATCCATTTTTTCAAATTTTTCTTGGATAATATGTGCTCCCATATTTGAAGTCATAATGATAATGGTATTTCTAAAATCGGCAATTCTACCTTTATTATCTGTTAACCTTCCTTCATCTAAAACTTGCAACAAAATATTAAACGTATCTGGATGTGCTTTTTCAATTTCATCTAGCAAAATAACCGAATACGGTTTTCTTCTAACAGCCTCCGTTAATTGTCCGCCTTCTTCATACCCAACATACCCAGGAGGAGCACCTACAAGTCTACTCACTGCATGACGTTCTTGATATTCGCTCATGTCAATACGTGTCATAGAATTTTCATTATCAAATAAATATTCAGCCAATGCTTTTGCTAACTCAGTTTTCCCAACGCCTGTTGATCCTAAAAACAAAAAAGTTCCCATTGGTTTTTTAGAATCCTGCAAACCTGCTCTAGATCTTCTAACAGCATCAGAAACAGCCACAATAGCTTCTTCTTGCCCAACTATTCTTTGATGTAATTCTTCTTCTAAATGTAATAATTTTTCACGATCACTTTGTAACATTTTAGTTACAGGTATTCCTGTCCACTTGGCTACAACTTCAGCAATATCATCTCTAGTCACTTCTTCTTTAATTAATGCAGAATCTTGGTTTTTGGCTAATTCTTTTTGAAGTTTATTAAGTTTTTCTTGTTCCTCCTTAATTTTTCCATACCTAATTTCAGCTACTTTTCCATAATCCCCATCACGTTCGGCACGTTCGGCTTCTAGTTTGAAATTTTCAATAGCTTCTTTGCTATCTTGTGTGTTTTCTACCAATTCTTTTTCACTTACCCATTTAGCATTAATTTCGTTTCTATCTTCCTTTAAATTAGCAACTTCTTTTTTTAATGATGTTAATTTCTTTTCATCTTTCTCTCTCTTAATTGCTTCAATTTCGATTTCAATTTGCATAATTTTGCGATCCAAAACGTCTAATTCTTCTGGTTTTGAATTTATTTCCATGCGTAACTTAGCCGCTGCTTCATCCATTAAATCAATTGCTTTATCGGGTAAAAATCGATTTGAAATATAGCGTTGTGAAAGTTCTACAGCAGCAATAATTGCATCATCTTTTATTTGTACTTTATGATGATTTTCATACTTCTCTTTAATACCTCTTAATATTGAAATAGCACTTTCTGTATCTGGTTCATCAACAATTACTCTTTGAAATCTTCGTTCTAAAGCTTTGTCTTTTTCAAAATATTTTTGGTATTCATCTAAAGTAGTTGCTCCAATGGCTCTTAATTCACCACGCGCCAATGCAGGCTTTAATATATTTGCAGCATCCATAGCTCCTTGACCGCCACCAGCACCAACTAAGGTATGAATTTCATCAATAAACAATACAATTTCGCCGTTTGAAGAAGTGACTTCTTTTATCACAGATTTTAAACGTTCTTCAAATTCACCTTTATACTTTGCGCCTGCAATAAGTGCGCCCATATCTAATGAATAAACTTGTTTGTCTTTTAAATTTTCAGGAATATCACCTTTTACAATTCTATGTGCCAAACCTTCTGCAATAGCGGTTTTACCTGTTCCTGGTTCACCAACTAACATTGGATTATTTTTTGTTCTTCTTGATAAAATTTGAAGAATTCTTCTAATTTCTTCATCACGTCCAATTACAGGATCTAATTTTCCGTCTTTTGCCAGCTGATTTAAATTACGTGCAAATTTATTAAGTGAATTATAAGTGTCTTCGGCACTTTGAGAAGTTACTTTACCTCCCTGACGCAATTCAGTAATGGCTAATTTCATACCTTTTTCTGTAACTCCTTGATCTTTTAATATTTGTGAAGTCGTATCTTTCGTATTTAAAATTGCCAATAATAAATGCTCAATTGAAACATATTCATCTTTTAAGTTTGTAGCTTCTGTAGCAGCAGTATTCAACATTTTAGAGGTATTTCTAGATAAAGATATTTCACCACCAGTAACTTTTGAATAACTCTCTAATGTTTTGTCAATTAAAGTTTTTAATAAATCAATATTTAATCCTAATTTTTTAAGAATAAAAGGAGTTACATTTTCATCAACTTTAAAAATTCCTTTAAGAATATGTGAATTTTCTATTTGTTGATGCCCAAAACTTTCTGCAATTTGTTGACCTTGTTGAATAGCTTCTTGTGATTTTATAGTAAATTTATTAAAGTTCATAACGTTTTGTTTTTTTGTGTTTATATTTGCGGCGTCAAAGAATATTCCAATTTATTAAAGGTAGCTTAAATAAGTCATTTTGACTTATTTTTAAAAGGGTTTAACGACATTTTGTCTTTTAATGAAAGGTGTATTAATATTTGTAGACTAACACATAAAACACTAAAAATGGGAATATTTAATAGTTTATTTAAAGGTAGAAGTGAAGGTGAAAATGATAAAAATATAAACTGGTTATTAATTACTGAAAGTAATCAATTGACTGAGATAATTTCAAAATCAAACACTAAACCAATTTTAATATTTAAACATAGCTCTCGATGTGGAATTAGTAGAATGGCGCTTAAAAACTTTGAAAGAGAATATAATTTAACTGAAACTGATATTGACTTATATTTTTTAGATTTATTGAATTTCAGAGCACTTTCAAATGAAATTTCTGAAAAATTAAAAGTTGATCATCAATCTCCTCAAGTTATATTGGTGAAAAATGAACAGGTTATTTATAGTGATTCACATTATCAAATAAGCGCAGATGCTGTTAAAGAAATATTAGAGAAATAACCTAAAATTTACGTCAATACCAATTTGGTCAAATCAGCCAGTTGAATTGTATTTTCAGACTCTCTTCAAATTGCACTATCTAAATTGATTTTTTGTAATAATAGCTTTAATCTTATTTTTTAAATCTTCGCCACTATCATAAACCATTTGTTCATTGCTTGGGAACTTTAGGTATTTATACCTTAAAAAGTTTAAATTATCTTTATCAATTGCATCTTTATCTCCTGAATAGGTAGCATAATGATGTTCAAATATAAATTCACTAGCCAAAGGGAAAGCTTGAATTAATTGATTGGTTTTTAAATCGAAATATTTCACTTGCCCAACAACTTGAGCAGATTTAAATTGTGTAAATTTAACTACTTTACTTTTTAGAGTTTTAAATTTATCAACTTTAATAGTGTTTCCTAAACTGTCTTTTACAGCATTTCCTTCCTTATCAATTAAATATTGCCAACCATCTTTCGCCTGTTTTTCTTGAACAATTACTTTTTCGCTTACTTGTTCAGGAGAAATATTAATTTCTCTTAGGTTTAATTCTAATTCAAAGTCATATGGTTGTTTAGGCTGTTTATTGCTATGGTAAACTGTCCAAAAATCATTTATTCTATATGTATCAAAATTCATTAAATCCTCTTCTAAACGTAAAGGAATTACCATATTTGTTTGGTTCTGCATGTATACAAATACAAAATCGGTTCCTTTATAATGAGCTTCTTTCATCAAAGCTTTTGTATTTTTATAATCAGGATTTATATCATTCAAATATTTTAAATCGTCATACGTATTTCTAAAATCGTTTTTGTTTACAGAATTTAATAATGATTTTTTAGCATTGGTGTATAAATAATCAGATAGCTTATCTTTTGTAGTTAAAAGGTTATTCGTGTAATTTTCAAATTGAAACTTTGCATTTCTTCCTTTGCTAATTATAGGAAGTGGAAGTAGTGGTTTTATACGTTCTTGTCTGCTATTTAGTAAAATATAACCATTATAAATATTTTCTAAATTGGCAGGATTTCCATCATTTTTTAGAAATTCTATTTTTTCTTTATCCCTAATTATTGCTTTAGCAAATGCCTCTTCAAGCATTAATATATATGCTTGATTGCTTTTTTTAGTTTTATTATTCCTTAAGTTTTTAATGGCAATTTCCATGGCTTGATCATAATTACCATAGTTTATGGCTTCTTGTGTTTTTTTTACACTACTACAACTAACAACTGTGATTGCTAAAATTAAAATGAGAGCTAATTTTTTCATTTAGGGATTATTTAAGTTTAATAAGTTAACAA
>SDWL01000212.1 GCA_004195315.1 Lutibacter sp. | reverse complement strand
AGATGTGTATAAGAGACAGATCATATTCCAACATTGACGGTATTTCAGGCAAACGAATTTCTTGTATTGGAATTCCTATTGATTTTCCTTGAGCATACAACAATTCATTTCGTACTCCGTGCATAGAAATTCTATTGTATTTAGCATTTACAGTAGTCATTAATGTTTCAATATCAAATTTTTCTTCTTTTAAGATATGATATAATGCTAATGCACTGTCTTTGCCACCACTCCAATTGAAAATTGCTTTTATTTTATTCATTTCTTAAAATATTATTATAAACGTTTTGTACATTTATTTAAGATATCACTTCAAGTGTTTTTGAAGAACTATCAAAAAAATATAATTTAATAATTCTTTCAGGTGATAATGAAGGTGAGAAATCGTATTTAGAGCAATTATTACCAAAAAGTACTGAATTTCAATTTAATCAAAAACCAGAAAGTAAATTAGAATATATAAAGAAAATCCAAAGTAAAGGGTGTAAAGTTATGATGATTGGTGATGGTTTAAATGATGCTGGAGCTTTGGCACAAAGCAATGTTGGAATTTCAATATCTGAAGATGTAAATGTTTTTTCTCCAGCTTGTGATGCCATACTTGACGCAAACCTTTTTATTAAATTACCCGATTTTTTAATTTTAGCGAATAAGACAATTTCTATAATTAAAGCAAGTTTTATTTTGTCACTTTGTTACAACGTTATTGGAATGTACTTTGCTTTAACAGGTCAATTAACACCAGTTGTTGCTGCAATTTTAATGCCTTTAAGTTCAATTTCAATTGTGATTTTTGTGACAGTTTTAACAAATTGGTTTTCAAAAAAACTTTAGGATGTTTGTTTATTAAAAAAAATAAGCCAAATTTTACATGATAAATATCATTCTTTTTATGATTTTAAATATATTTGCTGTTATAAATATAAATTTTAAAACAAGTAACTAAATAATGGAAGTAGTCTACATAACAATAGGCGTTAGTATTATTGTGGCCGTTTTATTTTTTATTGCATTTATTAAATCAGTTAAATCTGGGCAGTATGATGATACTTATACTCCTTCAGTACGTATGCTCTTTGACGATGAATTGGTAATTGAGGAAAAGAGTGAAAATAAAACACCAAAAAGCACCAAAAATTAGAGCAAAAATAATTTATTAACAATCAATTAATCAAACACAAGTATGGAGAAAGAACAGTTTTATTATGACAACAAAATTGTAAAAATGTTTCTTTGGGCTACAATTCTATGGGGAGTTGTAGGAATGTTAGTTGGGCTTTTAGTAGCTCTGCTTTTTATTTTCCCAGGATTATTAGAATTTGCAGGGTCTGACAATGCTATTTCATGGCTTAGTTTTGGTCGTTTACGTCCATTGCACACCAATGCGGTAATTTTTGCTTTTGTAGGTAATGGCATCTTTTTGGGAATTTACTATTCAACACAAAGACTATTGAAAGCACGAATGTTTAATGACGTTTTAAGCAGAATTCATTTTTGGGGTTGGCAAGCTATTATTGTGGCTGCAGCAATTACATTACCTTTAGGTTTTAACTCTTCAAAAGAGTACGCAGAATTAGAATGGCCAATAGATATTGTTGTTGTTTTAATTTGGGTTGTATTTGCAATAAATTTATTTGGTACTATTTTAAAAAGGAGACAACGCCACATTTATGTTGCAATTTGGTTTTATATAGCAACCGTTATAACAATAGCAGTACTTTACATTTTTAATAATTTAGAAATGCCAGTATCTGCATTTAAAAGTTACTCAGTTTACTCAGGCGTTCAAGATGCACTTATACAGTGGTGGTACGGACATAATGCGGTTGCATTTTTCTTAACTACCCCAGTTTTAGGTTTAATGTATTATTTTATCCCTAAAGTTGCTAACAGACCTGTTTATTCGTATAGATTATCTATTATTCACTTTTGGACGTTAATATTCTTATACATCTGGGCTGGTCCTCACCATTTATTATATACAGCTTTACCTGAATGGGCACAAAATTTAGGTACAGTCTTTTCTATAATGTTAATTTTTCCATCTTGGGGTGGTATGATTAATGGTTTATTAACGCTTCGAGGGGCTTGGGATAAAGTTCGTGAAAATCCTGTTTTAAAATTCTTTGTAGTGGCAATTACAGGATACGGAATGGCAACATTTGAAGGTCCAATGCTTTCATTTAAAAACTTGAACGCAATAGGCCATTATACAGATTGGATAGTTGGTCATGTGCATATTGGAGCTTTAGCTTGGAACGGGTTTATGGTTGCGGGTATTGTTTATTGGTTAGCGGAAAAACTTTGGAAAACACCATTATATTCTAAAAAATTAGCAAATACTCATTTCTGGTTAGGAACATTAGGAATTTTATTTTATGCTATTCCATTATATGTTGCTGGGTTTACACAAGCCTTTATGTGGAAACAATTTAATCCTGATGGTACTTTAGTTTATGGTAATTTTTTAGAAACTGTAACAGAAGTAATACCAATGTATGCTATGCGTGCAATTGGAGGTACTTTGTATTTAACAGGGTTTATCTTATTAGCAATAAATATAATAAAAACAGCAAAAGCAGGTTCAACAGTTGAAGATGAATTAGCTGAAGCTGTACCGTTGAAAAAAATTAGTGGACAAAGAATTACAGGAGAAGGTTGGCATACTTGGTTAGAAAGAAGGACTGTATTATTTTCAATTTTAACAACGGTTGCTATTTTAATTGGAGGTTTAGTTGAGATAGTTCCTTTAATTTTGGTAAAATCAAATGTTACAAAAATTGAAAGTGTTAAACCTTATACACCTTTAGAATTAGAAGGTAGAGATATTTATATTCGTGAAGGTTGTAATAATTGTCACTCACAAATGATTCGTCCTTTCCGTTCAGAAGTAGAACGTTACGGCGAGTATTCAAAAGCAGGAGAGTTTGTTTATGATTTTCCATTCTTATGGGGTTCACGTAGAACTGGGCCAGATGTGCATAGAATTGGAGGTAAATATAATGATAATTGGCATTTTAATCATATGCTAGATCCACGTTCAACTTCACCAGGTTCAATTATGCCGCGTTATTCTTGGCTAATTCAAAATGATATAAACGCATCAAACCTAGAAACTAAAATGAGCGCTTTAGTTAAGTTAGGAGTGCCTTATAGTGATGAAGAAGTTAAAGGAGCAAAACAAAGATTATTAGAACAAGCTAAAGAAATAGAAGGTAATCTAAGACAAGACCCTGAATTTGTTGCTAATTATGGTTCAAGTAATATTCAAAATAAAGAAATTGTAGCTTTAATTGCATATTTACAACGATTGGGTACAGATATTAAAGGAAATAAAACAGCATTAAAATAATTTTATATGTTAAAATTTATAAAACATAATTTAGCTAGTATTGAAGGGGTTGAAATTTACCCGATAATTTCATTATTACTTTTCTTTATAGTATTTATTACAATGATTATATTTGTTATAAAGTTACCAAAAAGTAGAATAGAAGAAATAAGTCAATTACCACTAGATACTGAAAATAATAAAGAAATTAGTCATGAATAAAAAGACAGAAAACATTTCGGGTTGGAAAAGATTTATGAAATCTATGACCAAAGCTCATGATTTAGGAACTGAGGAAGATATTTTGTTAGAACACGATTATGATGGCATTAAAGAATTAGATAATGTACTACCTCCATGGTGGTTGTATGGTTTCTATATTACCATTGCAATTAGCGTATTTTATTATTTTCAGGTATTTTATAATTCTGAAGAATATAGCCAAGCTAAAGAATATGAATCTGAGGTTGCCAAAAGTAAAGTAGAAGTTGAAGCTTATAAAGCTGAAAATCCAGAAAAATTTAATACAGATAATATTGTAGCTTTTACTGATGACGAAAATATAGCAAAAGGAAAAGAATTATTTACATCTAAAACTTGTTTTGCTTGTCATTTAAATGATTTAGGTGGTAGTATTGGACCAAATCTTACTGACAATAGTTGGATTTCAGGAGGTGATGTTAAGTCACTTTTTAATACTATAACAAATGGTGGAAGACCAGGAAAAGGTATGATAGCATGGGAAAGTACAATTACAAGAGAAGAAAGAATTCAATTAGCTAGTTATATTATTTCAATGCAAGGCACTTCACCTGCAAATCCTAAAGCTGCTGAAGGAGATATTATTTTTCCAGTTATTGTTGAAGAAAAAACCGAAGAGTAATAATAAAATTAATAGCTAAAAACATAGCACTTTAAT
>SDWL01000211.1 GCA_004195315.1 Lutibacter sp. | reverse complement strand
AGATGTGTATAAGAGACAGGATTAAACCCTCATAACTCAATTAATTGGACTGAAATTGCTCGTTATTATTCTATAATTGGTCAAAATGATAAAGCAGAAAGAGCAATAACAAATGCAGTTTATTTAAGTCCAGAAAATAGATTTATTTTAAGATCAATGGCTCGATTTTTTACTCATATTGGAAAAGTCGATATTGCCCATGATATAATAAGAAAATTACCTATAGCGAAGAAGGATCCCTGGATTATGGCTACTGAAATAAGTTTAGCTATGAAAAGAGGGCGGTT
Organism: Lutibacter sp.; assembly: GCA_004195315.1. Lineage (GTDB taxonomy): Bacteria > Bacteroidota > Bacteroidia > Flavobacteriales > Flavobacteriaceae > Lutibacter. Next base: position 5,656 of record SDWL01000211.1, on the reverse strand, counting down.
TTCAAAGTTAATAACTTCAGGATTAATTATTGCTAATTCTTCTGATTTTCATCCTTTTAATATTGCCGAATTAAATAGTACTCTTGGAACCTTAGAACGAGAATCTAGCTTAAGAAAAAGTAAAAAACTTTTCAATCGTTCTTTAATTTCTCCTAATGATAATACTCTTGCTCAAGCTGAATGGATATCACATAAAGAAACTAATTTTTTAGATATTGACGTTAATACTTTTAATATAGATAATAATTTTGAGGCAAAAGCTAGAAGTTCTTCAGAAAGAGGAGAGTGGAATAATTCAATTGATTATGCGAAATTATGGTTTCTTGATATGCCTTTTTCGAGAAATGCCATTTTATTTGGTAGTGAAATTGCAGCTAATAATATGAATAATCATAATGATGCTGCGGCTTTATACAAAGCTGGTTTAACAGCCCATCCAAATGACCCTCAAATGTTGAATAACATAGTTTATTCCCTATGTTTGGAAAATAACTTAATCGAAGCAGAAAAATATTTACCTAAATTGAAGTTAGGTTCAAAAGAAAATATTCAGCACCAAATATGTAAAACTGCTACAAGAGGTTTATATTATTATAGAAAAGGACTTGCGGAATTTGGAAGGAACTTATATTTTGAAGCTATAGAAAAAGCGGCAGAGTCAAATAATCAAAATTTGGCAAGTATTGCATTCGTTAATTATGTTAGGGAAGAACTTCTTTATAAAAAGAATATTGATGTAGAATCATTAAATAAAATTAAAGAGTTAAAAAAGCATTCAAAAAGTAATACCGTTCAAAAAATCATTTTAGAAATCGAAAATATTAAATTAATTAACTAATGCTCAAACTCGGCCTCATAAAACTTTGACTAAAACAATAGGCGATTGAGAGTGTATATTTTAGGAGTTTAGTAATTTATATTATTTGTTGGAATATTTATTTAGTGAAATGATAGAAGTTATAGCAGGAATAATAATTAATAAAAAAAACCAAGTTCTAATTACTCGAAGAAAATTAGGTAAGCATCTGGAAGGTTTTTGGGAATTTCCTGGAGGTAAATTGGAAACTAATGAATCTCCAGAAGAATGCTTAGTGCGTGAAATTAAAGAAGAGTTAGATATTAATATTTCTGTAGGAAAACATATTACAAATTCTGTATTTCAATATGAAACAATAAATGAAAGCAAGTCCAATAGTGTTGCTATACACCTTTTTGAAGTTTATGAAAAAGGAAATTATGTTTATCAGGGAGAGGTTGAATTAGTAAATGAAGTCTATCAAGAAACACAGCCAGATGATAACGAAGATTTGCGAAGAGTATGGATGTTTCCTTAGAAATTAAAAAAGGGTACCCCATTAAGATTTAAAGTAGAGTTAATAGCTGTAAAATAGCAGAAAGAAAAAGTAGTAAGATTGTAACTAAAAGAGATACAATATCTACAAGTTACGATAGAGATCCCATGATCGTAGAGTATGCTTTGGTGAGAGCTAATGGTTTTTGCCAATTATGTGATCAACCTGCACCTTTTAATAAAAAAAATGGTGATCCTTTTTTGGAAGTTCATCATATTAAGCATTTAGCTAATGAAGGTTCAGATACTATAGATAATGTTGCTGCTCTTTGCCCTAATTGCCATCGTAAAATACATATTTTAGATAGGCCAATAGATATAAAAAACTTAAGCATTTAGCTGAAAATATAATAGAATTAGAATAAATTTTAGACACTATCCTAAAATCTGTGTAAGTTTAAAAACTCAGGGTTAAATTATTTATAGTTTAATCCTGTTTTCAAATATAGCTAAAAATTGGTTTAGTATTATCCCCCAATTTCTAATAGGCATTGTCCACTTTTTAGTACTTTCTCTTAAGGCTAAAAATACGGACTTCATAACTGCTTCATCGGTTGGGAATGAGAGTTTATTTTTGGTATATTTTCTAATTTTTCCATTTAGGTTTTCTATAAGATTTGTAGTATAAATAATAGTTCTTATCTCAATTGGAAAATCAAAGAAGACAGTCAGTTCATCCCAGTTGTTTTCCCAACTTTTAATAGCGTAAGAATACTTAGATTCCCATTTTGTTTTAAAGTCTTTTAAGGCAGCTCTTGCTGCTTCTTTTGTTGGAGCTGTGTAGATCTGTTTCATATCTCTAGTAAACTCTTTTTTATCCTTCCAGACCACATAACGACAGGAGTTTCTAATTTGATGCACTACACATATTTGAGTGGTTGAGTTAGGGAAAATAGTTTTTATGGTATCTGTAAAACCGTTTAAATTATCGGTGGCAGTTATCAATATATCTTGTGTTCCTCTCGCTTTTATATCGGTTAAAACACTCATCCAAAAGGCGGAAGATTCATTTTTACCCAGCCATAAGCCTAGTACTTCTTTTTTACCGTCTGTTCTTAGTCCTACAGCAATGTAAATAGTCTTGTTAATCACTTTAGAATTTTCTCTAACTTTAAAAACAATACCATCCATCCAAACAATTAAATAAGTAGCTTCTAATGGTCTGTTTTTCCAAGCAATGATATCAGTTGTGATAGCATCCGTAATTCTTGATATTGTAGATGTAGAGATGTTAAAATCGTAGAGTTCTCGTATTTGTTCTTCAATATCGCTGTTGCTCATCCCCTTAGCATACAAAGAAATAATGATATTTTCAATACCTTCTGTGGTACTTTGCCTTTTCTTTACAATCATTGGATTAAAGGAGCTCTCACGATCTCTCGGTACTTGTATTTCTGTTTCACCTAAAGTAGTTTTTAGCTTCTTTTTTGTGTATCCGTTACGTAGATTATTTTCTTTGCTCTTTTGATTTTTTTCATAATCTAAATGAGCGTCTAACTCTCCTTCTAATATCTTTTCAATCCCTCGTTTATGGAGTTGTTCTAAAAAGTTAGTAAGTTCTGGTCCGTTTTTAAATTGCTTTAAAAAATCATCGTTTAATAAGTCTTCTGGTTTCATAAGTGTATAAAATTTAAAATTAATAAAATAAAAAAACTCAGGATTAAAATAATCCTGAGTTTTTTTAAACTTACACACTTTATGGGCTAGTGCCGCTTAGGTGATCACCTAAGCTTTTTTTATTTACACAGATTTTAGGATAGTGTCTTTTAATTAAAGTGAAACCCTATTTTCACTTTACATTTTAAACTTCTTTATTCTTATCGTAAGGAATACTATTTAATATATGATTAATGGCAGCAACTCTAGCTGATGTTTTCCTGTTTGCGCTAATAATTTTCCAAGGAATAGCACTTTCATTAGTTTTTTTAAACATTTTATTTTTATAGTCAGTATAAACATCCCATAATTCTTGAGCTTTCTCATCAACAGCAGTCATTTTCCATTGTTTCAAAGGGTTACTTTTTATATCCTCAAAGCGTTTAGCTTGTTCCTTTTTAGAAATGGACATATACATTTTAACTAAACGTATACCTGATTGAGTAATCATACGTTCAAAATCATTTACTTGATTCATGAACACATCATATTCTTCATTTGTACAAAATCCATTAACAGGTTCAACAACAGCTCTATTATACCAACTACGATCAAAAAATACAATTTCTCCAGCTTTCGGAAATTGCTTTACATACCTTTGAAAATACCATTGAGTTTTTTCATCTTCAGTAGGTTTTGGTAATGCCATAATACGAAGATGACGAGGATTCATACGCTCTGTTGCTCGCCTTATCGCTCCACCTTTTCCTGCTGCATCACGACCTTCAAAAATTACAATAATTCGCTCATTTTTATCAATTGCCCAAAATTGTAATCTTATTAGTTCTACCTGTAATTTTTTTAATTTTCTTTCATATTTAACGTATCTAACTGCTTTTTCTAAATTAAAAGGCTCTTTAGCTAACAAAGCTTTTAAACCTTTATTTGTATTAAGAATTTCAACATCTTCCTTAGTTAATTTAAATTCATTGTCTTCCATCTCTAATTTAGTTTTTTAGATGATCTATAATATCTCATTACAATATTAGGATCAGGTAATAAAGTTGTTAAAGCTTTATCTTTGCCTTCATATTCAAATTGTGATAAAACATACCTTATACTCTCTAATCGTGCAATTTCTTTATCATTAGCTTTCACAGTTATCCAAGGGCTATAACTTGTATGTGTTTTACTAAACATTTGCTCTCTGTAGTGTGTATATTTATCCCATAATTGTTGTCCCTTTTGGTCAACTGGGCTAAATTTCCAACGTTTTAAAGGTGTTGCTATTCTTGATTCAAACCTTGCTAATTGCTCTTCTTTAAGAATAGAAAACCAAAATTTAATTATAACTGTTCCTTCTTCATACAGCATATGCTCAAATTCAGGAACTTGTGACATAAATTTTTGATATTGTTCATCTGAGCAAAAACCCATAACAGGCTCTACAACTGCTCTATTATACCAACTTCTATCAAAAAAAACTATTTCTCCTGGGTTAGGTAACCTACGAATGTAGCGCCTAAAATACCATTGACCTCGCTCAACTTCAGTTGGTTTATCTAAAGCTACTACTCGCATTGAACGTGGGTTTAAATGCTCTGTAAATCTACGTATAGTACCTCCTTTACCCGCAGCATCTCTACCTTCAAATATTATAACAACACGTTTTTTATTTTTAGATATCCAATGTTGGAGCTTTACTAATTCTATTTGTAAAAGACGTAACTCCTCTTCATAAAATAATTTTATATTGACTTTATCTATTGAAATATTCTTTTCTTTAATTATTTGTAAAAGTTCTTTATTTGAAGATCCTTTTTCAAAATCTTTAATGGTTAGTTTATGTGTTTTTTTCATTATTAATCATCATTTTCAACTGTTATACACTCAGTAGGATTATTTGATAGTTGCAATTTAGCATCTGAAGGTGAAATATAAGGAATTCCCAATCCTAAACCTCGTAAAATAAATAATAATCCTATTATAATAACAAAAATAGGAATGGCTTTTTGAATTTTAAAACGTAATGATAAACTTACAAAATTACCTAGTAATACTGCAGCACTCATCATTGGAATAGTACCTAAACCAAATAGTGCCATATATAAAGATCCTTGAAGTACATCACCTGTAGCAATTGAACCTATTAATGCCATATAAACTAATCCGCAGGGTAAAAAACCATTAAAAACACCAATTAAAAATAATGCCTTATTAGATTTTTTATTTAAATAAAAACCAAGTTTAGATTTAACATTTGCTATAATTTTATAAAGTGGTTTGGAAAAATTGTATTTGTTAAATATAGAAATTGGTATTACAATAATAGCAATCATAACAATTCCCATTAATATTGATAAACGCTGTTGAAATCCTGCTAAGTACAATCCTTTTCCTATAAAACCAAACAAGAGTCCCATTAAAGAATAGCTTATTAATCGACCAACATTGTACAAAAATGCTTGGTAAAACATCTTAGTTTTAGATGTTCTATTAACAGGAATTATAAATGCAATTGGTCCACACATTCCAATACAATGAAAACTCCCAGCTAATCCTAAAATAATTGCAGTCCAAAGCATATTAATACATTATTTTTTCCTTAAATAAATAAGTACTGTTATTTACAATCCATTCAATTTTAACATTCCATCTACCTTGAACTAACTTTTCATCAGGAATAAGTACTGTCTCTTATACACATCT
>SDWL01000210.1 GCA_004195315.1 Lutibacter sp. | reverse complement strand
AGATGTGTATAAGAGACAGGATAAATATTTTATAGGAACTATTGATGCTACAGCTAATGGAAATGGTTATTTTATTTGTGAAGATTTAGAGCATGATATATACATTCCAGCCCGTAATTTAAATAAGGCTTTAGATAAAGATACTGTCAAAATTTACTTATACAATCGTAGAAATAGTAAAAAACAAGAAGGTGATGTTGTTGAAGTTATAAAACGTTTTAAAACTGAATTTGTTGGTGTTTTACAATTAAATAGAAATTTTGGTTTTGTAGTACCTGATGATTCAAAAATGTATGCCGATATTTTTATTCCAGAAAAAAAATTAAAAGGTGCTGAAGATGGTGTAAAAGTTTTGGTTAAAATAACCGATTGGCCAGATAATTCTAAAAATCCGTTTGGAGAAATAAAAGAAATTTTAGGAATGCCAGGTGATCACGATACAGAAATACATTCTATATTGTTAGAATATGGTTTACCTTATAAGTTTCCAAAAAATGTAGAGGAAGAAGCAGGTAAAATTCCGTTAGAAATAACTGAGACTGAAATTGCAAAACGGAGAGATATGCGTAAAGATTTAACGTTTACAATTGATCCAAAAGATGCTAAAGATTTTGATGATGCGTTGTCTTTTGAAGTGTTGGAAAATGGAAATTATGAAATTGGAATTCATATTGCAGATGTTTCACATTATGTGCAAGAAAATACTATTTTAGAAGAGGAAGCTTATAACAGAGCAACATCTGTTTATTTGGTAGATAGAGTTGTACCAATGCTTCCTGAAGTATTATCAAATGGTGCGTGTTCTTTACGTCCAAATGAAGAAAAACTAACTTTTTCAGCAGTTTTTGAAATAAATGAAAAAGGACAAATTTTAAATGATTGGTTTGGTAAAACAATTACCTATTCTGACAAACGATTTGCTTATGAAGAGGCTCAAGAAATAATTGAAACAAAAGGGAATAAGGTTTCTTCTGAAATATCAATCACCGGAGAATCATACACAGTTCAACCAGAAATAGTTTCATCTATTTTAAAAATGAATGAACTAGCTAAAAAACTTCGTAAGAAAAGATTACAGCAAGGCGCTATAACTTTTGATAGAGTAGAAGTTAAATTTAATTTAGATGAAAATGCAGAGCCATTAGGTGTGTTTTTTAAGGAATCTAAAGATGCTAATAAACTAATTGAAGAATTTATGTTGTTAGCAAACAGAAAAGTAGCTGAATTTATTGGTAAAAGTAAAGGTACACCAAGTAAAAATACGTTTATTTATCGTGTACATGATGAGCCTAATTTTGATAAATTAGAATCTCTTCAAGCAATTATTAGTAAGTTTGGTTATAAAAATAAAATAGATACTTCTAGTAAAAAAACTACTTCATCTTCATTAAATAAATTATTAACTGATGTTCATGGAAAAGGTGAGGCAAATATGATTGAAACATTGGCTATTCGCTCTATGAGTAAAGCTGAATATACCACACATAATATTGGTCATTATGGTTTAGCATTTGATTATTATAGTCATTTTACTTCACCAATTAGAAGATATCCTGATGTAATGACACACAGATTGTTACAACATTATTTAGATGGAGGCACCTCACCAAAAGCAGAATCTTACGAAGTAAAATGTAAACATTCCTCTGAAATGGAATATTTAGCTTCAAAAGCTGAGCGTGATTCTATAAAATATATGCAAGTAAAGTATATGGATAATCATAAAGATCAAGAGTTTGAAGGCGTAATTTCAGGAGTTACCGAATGGGGAATATATGTTGAAATTATAGAAAACAAATGTGAAGGAATGTGTAGAATTCGTGAAATTAAAGATGATTATTATATTTATGATGAAAAGAACTACGCATTAGTAGGGCAATCAACAAAAAATATGTATCAATTAGGAGATCACGTGTTAATAAAAGTAAAACATACCGACTTAGAACGTAAACATTTAGATTTTACACTATTAAATAAGATTAATAAATAATAAACTAAAAGGGTACAATTATTGTTTCTTTTGGTAGTTATAGAAAGAAAAAAGACAGAAAAAATGAAAAAACTAGCATTACTACTTATATTATCTTGTTCAATACTTTTTGCGCAAGAACCAATTACTAAAAATTTAGGAGATTTTAATACTATAAAAATTTATAACGGTTTAACTGTTGAATTACAAAAAGCTGCTAAATCTAAAATTGAAATTTCTGGATCGAAATCAGATCAAGTTTCTATTAAAAACTCTAATGGAATATTAAAAATTCGTTTAAAATTTCCTGAAGGTTTTACTGCTGAAGATGTTAAAATTAAACTTTATTACAATAGTAATATTGATGTTTTAGACGCAAATGAAGGTGCTAAAATTATTTCAGATGAAACTATTAATCAGCAACATTTAGAAGTAAAAGTGCAGGAAGGAGCTAATATTGAATTACCTATAGAAATAAAACATTTAGTTGTTAAAGCTGTATCAGGTGGTATTATTAGATTAACTGGCGCTACTCAAAATCAAACTATTGAAGCTACAACAGGTGCTATTTATAATGCTTTTGATTTACAAAGTACACAAACAATAGTTACTGCTGCCTCAGGCGCTAGAGTTGAAGTGAAAACAAGCGAAGTGTTAGATGCTAAGGTTCGTTTTGGAGGTTCAATTTTTTATAAAGGAACACCTGAAGTTTTAAAAACTAAAAAAATAATTGGCGGTACTATAAAAGATAAAAATTAATTTTAGTTTTGATTTTATTACTATCTTTGTAATTCTAAATTTTAAAAAGATGAATGCATTATATATATTTTTAGGAATGGTTGGCCCTTGGCAATGGATTATTATCGGTTTAGCAATTTTATTATTATTTGGAGGTAAAAAATTACCGGAATTAATGAAAGGACTTGGTGGTGGTATTAAAGAATTTAAAAAAGCTACCAAAGAAGAGGAAGAGGAAGAAGACAAAAAAGTAGAAGATAAAAAATAGTTTTATAATAAAATAGAATAAAAAAAACCTGTACAAATTGTACAGGTTTTTTTTATTCAAAATTCATAGATAAATTAAATTTTAACAGCAGTTCCTGAAGCCGTCACCATTAACATACCTCCTTTAGGTCCAACAGTTTCATAATCTAAATCTACACCAATTACAGCTGCAGCACCAAGCCTTTGAGCTTGTTCCTCCATTTCTTTTAATGCGATATCTTTTGCTTCTCTTAAAACTTTTTCATAAGATCCTGATCTTCCACCAACAATATCTCTAATTCCAGCAAAAAAGTCTTTAAAAATATTAGCACCAATAATAGTTTCACCAGTAACAATTCCTAAATATTCTCTTACTTTATGAGTTTCTAAATTATTTGTTGTTGTTAATATCATTACTTTTCGGTTTCAGCTTCATTTATTTTATTCGCCGCAACCAAACTTGTTACCATATCGTTTAACATAGAGCTAGCTGCATTTGGATTGTTAGGTAATAAAATTAAGTTAGATTTTGTATCAGATCCAATACTTTGTAGTGTATCATAATGTTGCGTAATAACAATTAAAGCAGATGCTTCTTGGCTGTTAATTCCTGCTTTGTTTAATACGTCAACACTTTCTTCTAAACCACGTGCAATTTCTCTTCGTTGATCTGCAATACCTTTACCTTGTAAACGCTTACTTTCAGCTTCAGCTTTTGCTCTTTCAACTATTAAAATACGTTGTGCATCACCTTCGTGTTGTGCAGCAATTTTTTCACGATCAGCTGCATTAATACGGTTCATAGCAATTTTCACATTTTCATCAGGATCAATATCTGTTACTAAAGCTTTAATAATGTCGTAACCATAATTAAGCATAGCTTCTTTTAAATCACGCTGAATTGCTAAAGCAATTTCTTCTTTCTTTTCAAAAACATCATCTAAAATCATTTTTGGAACTTCAGCTCTAACTACATCAAAAATAAATGCTGTAATTTGCTCATGCGGATTTTGTAATTTGTAAAAAGCATCATACACGTGACCTGGTCTAATTAAAAATTGTACAGAAATTTTTAAGTGTACAAAAACGTCATCTTTAGTTTTAGTTTCAACAATTACATCTAATTGTTGAATTCTTAAACTTACACGTCCTGTAACTTTATCTATTAAAGGTATTTTAATTTGTAAACCAGCGTTTCTGGTACTTTGGAATTTTCCAAATCGTTCAACAATAGCAATAGTTTGTTGTTTTACAGTAAATAAGCCTGTGGCAATAAGTACAACAACAATAAAAACTGTCTCTTATACACATCT
>SDWL01000209.1 GCA_004195315.1 Lutibacter sp. | reverse complement strand
AGATGTGTATAAGAGACAGGTTTTTAATACTTCGTGTCCTGTAGTTTCTAATCTTCTTCCTAAAACAGCTTCAGCAATCATATCAGTTACACCAGCACCAATCATATGGCAACCTAGCCATTCGCCATATTTAGCGTCAAAAATTACTTTTACAAACCCGTCTGGAGTTCCAGCCGCTTTAGCCTTACCAGAAGCTGAGAATGGAAATTTCCCAATTTTTAATTCGTAACCTTTATCTATAGCTTGCGCTTCAGTTAAACCAACGCTTGCAATTTCTGGAGTAGCGTATGTACAACCTGGAATATTCCCGTAATCAATGGCTTCAGTATGTAAACCAGCTAATTTTTCAACAAGTGTAATACCTTCTGCAGAAGCAACGTGTGCTAATGCAGGTCCAGGAACAACATCTCCAATAGCGTAATAACCAGGAATGTTAGTTTGGTAAAAATCGTTTACTAATATTTTATCTCTATCAGTTATAATACCAACATCTTCTAAGCCAATATTTTCAATATTAGATTTAATTCCAACGGCTGAAAGTAATATGTCTGCTTCTAAAATTTCTTCACCTTTTTTAGTTTTAACAACTGCTTTTACACCTTTTCCAGAAGTATCTATTGATTCTACTGAAGAGTTTGTCATTACTTTTATTTTAGATTTTTTGAAAGAACGTTCAAATTGTTTTGAAACATCTATATCTTCTAAAGGAACTAAATTTGGTAAAAATTCTACGATTGTAACTTCAGTTCCCATAGCATTATAAAAGTGAGCAAATTCAACACCAATAGCTCCAGAACCAACAACAATCATTTTTTTAGGTTGCGTAGGTAATGTCATTGCTTGGCGATAGCCAATTACTTTTTTACCATCTTGTGGTAAGTTTGGTAATTCACGTGAACGAGCACCAGTTGCAATAATAATATGTTCTGCACTGTATTCATTTACTTTTCCTTCAGCGTTAGTTACATCAACTTTTTTACCAGTTTTAATTTTTCCAAAACCATCAATAACGTCAATTTTGTTCTTTTTCATTAAAAATTGAACACCTTTGCTCATTCCTTCAGCTACATCTCTGCTTCTTTTTATAACGGCATTAAAATCTTTATCAATAGCTTCAGCCTTTAAACCGTATTGGTCAACATGTTTTAAATAATCATAAACCTGAGCGCTTTTTAATAAAGCTTTTGTAGGAATACATCCCCAATTTAAGCAAATTCCACCTAAATTTTCTTTTTCAACTACAGCAACTTTAAACCCAAGTTGTGAAGCTCTAATGGCTGTAACGTATCCTCCTGGACCGCTACCAATTATTATAATGTCGTATTTCATGTTGTATTTCTTTTAAATATTTTAGCAGTATTATTCTACAAATTTAAGTATTTATTATTCTTTTATGAAGATATGTTTAAAACTATCAACTAAAAGGTTTTCGAAATTTTTAATCTTTTTCTAAATTTTATGTTTATTTCAACTACGCTCAGTGGGCAAACTAATTTATTTGAAGGTTTTTTCAGTTTTAAATTACATTTTACATTCTTTCAGGAACATTAATTCCTAAAAGTTTGAATGCAGATTTTATAATTTCACTAACATTTGATGAAAGTTGTGTTCTTAATATTTTTTCTTGTTCATTTTCACAACCTAAAATTGGTACACTTTGGTAAAATGAATTGTAATCTTTTACTAAGTCGTATGTATAATTAGCAACTAACGCCGGACTGTGATTTTTTGCTGCATTCTGAATTACTTCAGGGTACAGTTGAATTTGTTTAATAAGTGAACGTTCTTTTTCATGCAATTCAATATCAGTTATCTCTTTCGTGTAATCAAAAGTAGCTTTTCTTAAAATAGATTGAATTCTTGCATATGTATATTGAATAAACGGTCCTGTATTACCTGCAAAATCAACAGATTCTTCAGGATTGAATAAAATTCGTTTTTTAGGATCTACTTTTAAAATATAATATTTAAGTGCTCCCAAACCAATGGTTTTGTACAGCACTTCTTTTTCTTCTGTTGAATAGCCTTCTAATTTTCCTAACTCTTGTGAAATTTCACCAGCAGTATTTGACATTTCAACCATTAAATCATCTGCATCTACAACAGTTCCTTCTCTTGATTTCATTTTACCACTAGGTAAATCTACCATTCCATACGATAAATGATACAGGTTTTTAGCCCAATCATATCCTAATTTATCAAGTATTAAAAACAAAACTTTAAAATGGTAATCTTGCTCGTTTCCAACGGTATAAACCAACTCGTTTAAATCGTAATCTTTAAAACGTTCAATTGCCGTTCCAATATCTTGCGTCATATAAACAGCAGTACCATCAGCACGCAACACTATTTTTTCATCTAAACCATCTTCAGTTAAATCAATCCAAACTGATCCGTCTTCCTTTCTATAAAAAACACCTTTTTCTAATCCGTTTGCAACAACATCTTTTCCTAATAAGTAGGTATTACTTTCGTAATAATTTTTATCAAAATCTACTCCAAGTTCTTTATATGTTTGGTCAAAACCAGTATAAACCCATTGGTTCATTGTTTTCCAAAGTGTAACTACTACTACATCTCCAGCTTCCCATTTCAATAACATTTCTTGAGCTTCTACCAAAAGAGGAGCTTGTTTTTTTGCTTCTTCTTCAGTTTTTCCTTCAGCAATTAATTGGGAGATTTCTTTTTTATATTCTTGATCAAACTTTACATAATAATTACCAACTAATTTATCGCCTTTTAAACCAGTACTTTCTGGAGTTTCACCATTTCCAAAACGTTGCCAAGCTAACATACTTTTACAAATATGAATTCCACGATCGTTTATAATTTGTGTTTTGTAGACTTTTTTCCCAGAAGCTTTCATTATTTCAGCAACAGAATATCCTAATAAATTATTTCTTATGTGTCCTAAATGAAGTGGTTTATTAGTATTTGGCGAAGAATATTCAACCATAACAGCTTTTTCATTCGCTTTTGGAGTTACAAATCCGAAGTTTTTAGTTTTATAAATAGTATTAAAGCTTGAATTAAAGTAAGAATCTGTTATTACTAAGTTTAAAAAACCTTTGACAACATTAAAATCGGATACTTGTTCAACATTTTCTTTTAAGTATTCACCAATCTTTGTTCCAATTTCAACAGGATTTCCTTTTACAAAGCGTAAAAAAGCAAAAATAACAATAGTAATATCACCGTGGAAATCTTTTTTAGTTGCCTGAAATTCAACTGATTCTATAGCTGTATTGTAAATTTCTTGAAAGCCTTTTTTTACGGCTATTTCTAAACTGTTTTGCATAATTTGTTTGCTGAAATATTTTGAAATGCAAAAATACATAATTTTTGAAAATTTTTAATTGTATTTTTGCGGTTAAATTAAAATAATGGAAGCGTTTTTAAAGGAGTTACCTGAATTAGCAAAAGAAAAATTAATAGAAAGTAAAAAGTATTTTGCAAGGTTAAAAAAGAGAACACCTAAAAATTTGGATTTATTAATGCAGGAATTGCACAACAACGAGTTTAAAAAAACAGATTGTTTAACGTGTGGGAATTGTTGTAAAACAACTAGTCCTATTTTTACAGAAAAGGATATTCAACGTATATCAAAGCATTTAAAAATGAAGGTTGTTAATTTTATTTCTCAATATTTAGAGAGAGATGGTGATGATTTTTATGTATTAAAAACGACTCCTTGTACTTTTTTTAATTTAAATGATAATACTTGCTTTATTTATGATGTTAGACCAAAAGCATGTGGTGAATACCCACACACTAATCGTCGAAAATTTATTCAAATAACAGATTTAACGTTGAAAAACACTGAAATTTGTCCAGCAACCTATAACATTATTGAAGCTTTGAAAATTAAGTTACCTGTTTAAAATTTTAATGAATGTAAAGTAAGTCTAAATATGTTTATTTAACCTTACATTAACAATAGCTAGAAAAGGCTTTACTGTTAAATAAATATACTTTTAAGAACTTTATTTATAAATGAATATGGGAAGTTATATTAGTATCTGTAACCCCTTACAAATAGTAAATACACTTCCCTAATATTCCTAAAAATATTATTTTTAATCAAAGACATTCTATTAAAATAACCAATCATAAATTTTAGATAAAATGTCAATGAAATTTTTAACTATTTATTTTTATACTGCTGTTGTGGGGACAACTTTTCAATTCATTAAATAAAACTACCGTTATGGGGACAAGGGAACAACAATTTACTAAATTAGAGTAAAGCACATTTTTTTGGTGTAATTAAGTTACCATCCTTATCTATGTAATTAAAATCAGGTATTAAAG
>SDWL01000208.1 GCA_004195315.1 Lutibacter sp. | reverse complement strand
AGATGTGTATAAGAGACAGCTTTTTATTCCTGATTGATATATTAATTTACAACATTCTTTACAAGGAGATAAGGTTATATATAATGTAGAATATTCACAAGATTGTGTTGAACTTGCTACTTTTAATATTGCATTTGCTTCAGCGTGCAATACAAACCACTTTGTTTTTCCGTCTTCTTCGCAACAGTTTTCAAAACCTGTAGGAGTTCCATTAAAACCATCAGAAATTATCATTCTTTCCTTTACTATTAATGCTCCAACTTGTTTTCTTTCACAATGTGATAATTTCCCCCATTCAAAAGCCATTCTCATATAGGCTTGATCGTATTTTAACTGTTTTTTATTCATACCAATATATGCGAATTTAAAAAGATTCTTATTAACTCAAAGTTAAATTTTTACCAAAAAATGGATTTTACAAGTATAGGAATTACAACTCCAATTACTATTGATGATATTATAAGAATCCAATCTCTTTTTGAAAAACGAAAAATAGATTGAAAAATAAAACCTAGTATAAGTATTACAAAAACTATAATTATTTGAGCTAATTCTATTCCTAATGCAAATTCTAATAGCGGTATAAATTTACTGTTAGTACTTCCTACAAGCATATTAAAATACCCAGAAAATCCAAGTCCATGAATTAAACCAAAAAATAAAGCGAAAATTAAATTTATATTTGTTTTAGTATTTTTGGTTGAGCTTTTAGCAAATATAATATTACCCAAAGCGGTAATAATTATGGTAACAGGTATTAAAAATTCAATCCAATTTGAATTTACATATACAACTTTATAAACGGCTAAAATTAATGTTAGTGTATGCCCAATGGTGAAAAGTGTAATTAACCATAATACTTTTTTCCAATTTTTAAAATCGTAAACAACTGCTAATGCAATTAAAAATAAAATATGATCGTACGCGTTCCAATCTAATACATGAAAAAGACCTTGTTTAAGGAAGAAAATAAAATTATCCATTTACTATTTTTTTATTTCTCAAATATAGAAAAAATGTTTCCTTCAAAATCTTACTTAAACCAATTATTTACAATATCAATCTCAATTGGCTTGGCTGTTTTATGAATAAATTCATTTTTAATAGCCTCGTAAGTGTAATCTTTACTCCATTCTTCAATATTTTCAGCAACTTGTTTTATACTTTCACAAACATAAAAAACTTCATTATTAGCTATTGTTGGATGAATTGACATACGAACCCATCCTGGTCTATCAATAAAACAACCTTCATGTATTTGCTCTTCAATTCCTTTAGACATTTGTTGATCTACGTGTAATAAAAAATGACCATAAGTACCTGCGCAAGAACAACCTCCTCGTGTTTGAACACCAAATCTATCGTTTAATAATTTCACAATTAAATTATAATGAGCATCTTCAATAAAAAATGAAAAAATTCCTAATCTATCTGTATGTTGCCCTGCTAAAATAGTTAAGTTAGAAATTTTAGATAGTTTCTCGAAAATTAGTTCATTGATTTCGTGTTCACGCTTTAATATATTATCAATACCCATTTTTTCTTTCAATTGAATTGAAAGTGCAATTTTAATAGATTGCAAAAAACCCGGTGTTCCACCATCTTCACGAGTTTCTATATCATCAATATAATCATGATTTCCCCAAGGATTTGTGTAATTCACAGTTCCACCTCCTGGATTATCTGGTACAATATTTTTGTACAATTTTTTATTAAAAATTAATACACCTGAAGTTCCAGGACCTCCTAAAAATTTATGCGGTGAAAAGAAAATAGCATCTAAATACGATTCACTATCTTCAGGATGCATGTTTACTTCAACATAAGGCGCTGAACAAGCAAAATCAACAAAACAAAGCCCTCCATGTTGGTGAATTATTTTAGCTGTTTTATGGTAGTCCGTTCTAATTCCTGTAACATTTGAACATGCTGTAACCGATGCAATTTTAATAGGTCTATCTGTATATTGAATCAATAATTTTTCAAAGCTTTCAAAACAAATTAAACCTGATTCTTGACAAGGAATTATTTCAACATCTGCAATGGTTTCTAACCAAGAAGTTTGATTAGAATGATGCTCCATATGTGTTATAAAAACTATGGGTTTAAATTCTTCTGGAACATTTGTGTGTTCTTTTAAGCTTTCCGAAACTTTTAACCCTAAAATACGTTGAAACTTATTTATAACCCCTGTCATTCCCGTTCCGTCAGTAATTAAAACATCGTCTGCACTTGCATTTACATGTTGTTTAATAATACTTCTAGCTTTATGGTAAGCCATTGTCATTGCTGAACCCGTAATTGAAGTTTCTGTATGCGTATTAGCCACAAAAGGACCAAATTCATTTAATAATTTTTCTTCTATTGGACGATATAATCTTCCACTTGCGGTCCAATCGGTATAAATAATTTCTTTTTCTCCGTAAGGTGATTGAAATGTTTGATTATTACCTACAATATTTTCTCTAAATTGTTGAAAATAGATTTCTAATTCAGACGGTTTTTTTGATAAAGAACTCATTATTAATTTATTATATTATACTAATTTTGAAGAATTACTCAAAGTTATAAATTTGAATAGATCCTCAATCAAAATCAATTTTATTAAAATTCGCAGTACCTTCTTTTAACCAGTCGTAGTATTCATCTACATCTGGCATATATCCTGCAGGTTCATTTAAATTTTCTTCATTATGATTCATTAAAACATAAAATGGTTGTGCATTTGCCCCATATTTTATGGTTTGGAATTCACTCCACTTTTGACCAATATATTTTAATTTTTTTCCTGGTCGAAGTTTTGAATCAATTTCCTCACCTAGTGGAAGCTTCCTTTTATCATCAACATATAAAGAAATTAAAACGACATCGTTTTTAAGAATTGGTAATATTTTATCTTTTGCCCAAACGTTTTGCTCCATTTTTCTGCAATTTACACATGCGTGACCTGTAAAATCTAACATCACAGGTTTATTTACTTTTTTAGCATAGGCTAATCCTTTATCATAATCATTAAAAGCTAAAATATTATGAGGCGCCATTATATGAGCTCCATCGGGTATTTCAGAATGATTATTTCCTGAAGACATTCCTTCGCCAGTTTTAGTAAAACCTACTCCGTAAGGTGATTCTGCATAATGTTGTGCTGGTGGAAAAGCACTAATTAAATTTAAAGGTGCTCCCCACAAACCAGGAATCATATAAATTGTAAATGATAATGTAATTAACCCTAATATAAGTCTTCCTACTGAAATATGTGTTAATGGAGAATCATGTGGTAATTGTATTTTTCCGAAAAGATACAATGCTAGTGCTCCAAAAATTGCAATCCAAATTGCTAAAAATACTTCACGCTCTAACCAATGTAATTGCAATACTAAATCTGCGTTCGATAAAAATTTGAATGCCAAAGCTAATTCTAAAAACCCTAAAACTACCTTCACTGTATTTAACCAACCACCCGATTTTGGTAATGAATTTAACCACCCTGGGAATGCTGCAAATAATGCAAATGGAATTGCTAAAGCCAATGAGAATCCTAACATTCCTACAATTGGTCCTATTTGATTTCCTCCTGCGGCAGCTTCAACTAATAAAGTACCAACAATTGGCCCAGTACATGAAAATGAAACAATAGCTAGTGCCAACGCCATAAAAAATATTCCAATAATTCCTCCTTTATCTGCTTGTTTATCTACTTTAGTTCCCCAAGAGCTTGGTAAAACAATTTCAAATGCACCTAAAAATGAGATAGCAAAAATTACTAATAACAAGAAGAAAATAATATTAAACCACACATTTGTAGATAATGCATTTAAAGCGTCAGCACCAAAAATAGCACTCACCAATATACCTAACACTACATAAATTATAATTATTGATACACCATAAATAATAGCATTTCTAATTCCTGCAGCCTTACTCTTACTTTGTTTTGTAAAGAAACTCACCGTCATTGGAATCATAGGAAACACACAAGGTGTTAATAATGCCGCAAACCCTGAGATGAATGCAATAATAAATATGGTTAATAAACTTTTACTAGAAGATTTGTCTTTCTTTTTTGATTCAATTACTTTAACAGTTTCTTTCTCTGCTTTTTTATCAAAATCTATAGCCGCAGGTTTTTTATCTGAAATTTTAAAATTTAAATCTACAAATGTTGGGGGTAAACAATTTGCATCATCACATACCATAAACTCAACTTCTCCTGAAATAACTGAAGTGTTTTCAGAGAGTGTTTTAATTCCTGTCTCTTATACACATCT
>SDWL01000207.1 GCA_004195315.1 Lutibacter sp. | reverse complement strand
GCTGCTGTTCTCTATTAATCATTCCTTTGTGTATAAAAATTTGTTATGCTCGTTTCATCTGTTTAAATCTTGTTTTTTAGCGGTAACAGCTGCTGTTCGCTATTAATCATTCCTTTGTGTATCAAAATTTGTTATGCTCGTTTCATCTGTTTAAATCTTATTTTTTAGCGGTAACAGCTGCTGTTCTCTATTAATCATTCCTTTGTGTATAAAAATTTGTTATGCTCGTTTCATCTGTTTAAATCTTATTTTTTAGCGGTAACAGCTGCTGTTCGCTATTAATCATTCCTTTGTGTTTCAAAATTTGTTATGCTCGTTTCATATTAGATTTCAGTAGGAATTTTCAGTTGATACATTTTTCGTGATTTATTATTTAACTTATTTTCACGTAACCACGGATTGTGTAATTTCAATATTTTGTAATTGATACCTAAATCTATTGAAAATTGAGCTATGTCTGTTATTGCAGTATCTATTTCAATAATTCTGGTTTCTTCTAATTTGTATAAATCTTCAGTATCAAACTCAAAACCATATTTTGATGGATTTGTAAGTATTTCTTTTAAAGCTACCATTCTTGGTACATAACGTTCTGTTTCGTCTGCTAGTAACAAATCATAGTAATCAGTTACTTTTTGGGTTTCAATTTTATTTGAAATACCTTTATTACCTGCATTGTATGCTGCAGCTGCAAGTGTCCAACTTCCAAATCTTTCTTTGGAAGCGTTTAAATAATCACAAGCTACTTGTGTTGCTTTTTCTAAATGGTAACGTTCATCAACGTTGTCGTTAATTTCTAAACCATTTTCTTTTCCAGTGGCTTCCATTATTTGCCAAAACCCTTTAGCACCAGCTGGTGAAGTAACATTTTGTAAACCACTTTCAATAACAGCTAAGTATTTAAAATCATTTGGAATTTTATTTTTTTCTAAAATTGGTTCGATTATTGAGAAATATTTATGGGTTCTTTTAAATAAAAGTAATCCATTAGATTGCCAATAAGTATTTACCAATAATTCTTTATCAACTCGTTCTTTGATATCAGTTTTTTCAAGAGGCACATGTTCTCCTGCAAAATTAAGATTAGCAGGGATTTTTAATGCTCTAATTTGATATAATTCACTAGTGTTTTTATCACTTATATTTGTATTATTTATACAGTTTGGATTTTTTGTTTTGGTTGCGAAAATTAATAATGAACTTACCATTATTACAGCAATTAACGCTAATATTTTTATTGATTTGTTCATAATATAAGGTATTTATTGAAGGTTAATTTACAAATTATTTTGAATTTAAAATAATTAGAATGCTATTTTAACAATAAAAGAGCATCAGTAATAATTTTACTAATAGATTTTGCTTTGTTAAGAATCATAATGTGAGTCCCTTTTTCAATAGGAATACAATTTCCAATATTTTTTATAGGAAAAATACTATCTTCAACACCGTGAATGTGTAGTATATTTTCTAAAGGTTTGGTTTGTTGCCAATGAAGTACATTGTATAGAGCCCAAGTTAAATAGTTTGAATTTCTAACAGATAGGTATTCTTTGTATAATTTCACTCGCTTTTCAGCAAAATCTCCAAATGCATATACTGAAAACTCTTCAATATTTGTAATAACTTTAGTTGGGAATAATTTATATGCTTTTGTTTTTTGAAATAGTTTTAATCGTTTTGGTAATTCATTTGAAGTTTTTACACTTGAAATAATAATTATTTTTTTGGGTTTTAAATGTTTACTCATTTCTTGAACCATAATACCACCAAAAGAAACACCAACTAAAACAGGGTTTTCATTAATTACTAAATTTGCCATTCGTTTGGCATAATCAGTTATAGTTTCTTTGTCAGATATAGGTATTAGCCATTCTAAAAAATGAAGCTCAAATTTATCTTTAGGAAATTGTAAGTATTCAAATATTTTTGGACTTGCGGCCAATCCGGGAATAAAATAAATATGTATTTTAGAAGTTTCCATTAGCTATTCATTAGATCAATAATAATTGGTTTTAAACCACTAAAGAAAAACTCAACAGCAATTACCATTACAATTAAACCCATCAATCTCATCATTACTTTGTTTCCTGTATCACCTAATTTTTCAGTAATTTTACTAGATCCAACTAATATTAAATAAGTTAATAATAATACAAAAGCAATTACTGAAATTAAAACAATTTTTTGTGAAATTTCTTGTGCATCTTCCATTAAAATAATTGCATTTGTAATTGCACCAGGCCCACAAATCATTGGGATAGCTAACGGAGTGATTGAAATATCATCAACATAAGCATCAATTTTATCTTCATCATCACCGTGCTTAAAAGTTCCTAATCTGGCTTGTAACATATCCCAACCCATAGCGAAGAAAATAAATCCACCTACAATTCGAAAACTATTTACTGATATTCCGAAAAAATTAAATAAAATTTGACCTGAAAAAGCGAAAGCTAGAATAGTGAAAAATGCGACTAGGGTTGCTTTTTTTGCAGTTTGTTTACGTCTTTGCTTACTTAAAGAAGCTGTCATTGACATAAATATTGGCATAGTTCCCAAAGGATTTATCAATGTAAAAAAAGAAGTAAAAATTAGAATAGCAGCGGTGTAAAGTTCAATCACAACTTTTAATTTTTTATAGAATTACTTTATACAAAAGTAGGAACTTTTACCCAATCAAAGCGCACAATTCCATCTTCATCTATTTCTGTTAATTTTATTTGATGAAGTGTATTTACCAATTCAGGATTCCAAGGCGTTTTTACTTTTACATAATTTTCTGTAAAACCATGAATAAAACCTTCTTTATTTTCGCTTTCAAATAAAACTGTTAATTGATTTCCTAGTTGACTTTCATAAAAAGATCTACGTTTTTTAACCGATAACCCTCTCAACATTTTACTCCGTTTTGTGCGTACTTTTTTAGAAACAACTCCATCCATTTCAAAGGCTTCAGTATTTGGTCTTTCAGAATAGGTAAAAACGTGTAAATAGGAAATGTCTAATTCGTTTAAATAATTGTAAGTTTCTAAGAATAGTTCATCAGTTTCACCCGGAAATCCAATAATCACATCAACACCAATACAAGCGTTAGGCATTGCTTTTTTAATGGCAGCAACTCTGTTATTATACGTTTCACGTAAATAACGACGTTTCATTAATTTAAGTAACGTGTCACTTCCGCTTTGTAAAGGAATGTGAAAATGCGGTACAAAACTGTTAGATTGTGCTACAAATTCAATGGTTTCGTTGGTAAGTAAATTAGGTTCAATAGATGAAATCCGTAAACGATGAATTCCTTCAATAGTATCTAATGCTTTAACTAATTCAAAAAATGTATGTTCGTGTTTTTTATTTCCAAATTCACCTTTTCCGTAATCACCAATATTTACACCAGTCAATACAATTTCTTTTATTCCTTTTTCTGAAATTTCTTTAGCGTTTTTAAGAACATTTTCCAATTCATCACTTCTTGAAATTCCTCTAGCCAATGGAATAGTGCAATAAGTACATTTATAATCGCAACCATCTTGTACTTTTAAAAAGGCGCGTGTTCTATCTCCAATTGAATAGGATCCAACATAAAAATCTGCTTCTTCAATTTCACAGGAATGAATTTCACCCATCTCATTTTTAGAAAGATCGTTTATATAATCGGTTACTTTAAATTTTTCAGTAGCACCCAAAACCATATCAACACCATCAACGGCAGCTAATTCTTCAGGTTTTAACTGAGCATAACAGCCTATTGCAATTAAAAATGCATTTTCATTTTGTTTTAAAGCAGACTTAACAATTGATTTAAAACGTTTATCAGCATTATCAGTAACTGAACACGTATTAATTACATATATATCAGCTTTTTCATCAAACTCAACACGATCAAAACCTTCGTTTTGAAAGTTTCTTGCTATGGTAGAAGTTTCTGAAAAATTAAGTTTACACCCAAGTGTATAAAATGCGACTTTTTTTTGTGCGCTCATTCTTGTACATTTATCAGGTGCAAAAGTACAGAAATTTATTATTATAATTATGATTTCAACTACACCAAAACCACCTTATTATGCCGTAATTTTTACTTCGGTTATGATTGATGAAGATAAGAATTATAAAGATATGTCAGATAAAATGGTTGAATTAGCTGAAAAACAAGAAGGTTTTTTAGGAATGGAATCTGCTAGAAATGAACTTGGAATTACAGTAAGTTATTGGGAAAACTTAAATGCAATTAAAAAATGGAAACTAAATTTAGAACATACTAAAGCCAGAGAAAAGGGTAGAAGTAATTGGTATAAAATCTGTCTCTTATACACATCT
>SDWL01000206.1 GCA_004195315.1 Lutibacter sp. | reverse complement strand
ATATAAAGGAGTTTAAATATTATTTGTTTTTATTCAGTTAACCTCTCATAAAATATAAAATTATACTCAGAAAGTAATTCAGGGAGCGCAATTTGGATGATGTCTTTTAATACTAAATCTGGTCGGGCCGGAGCTAATTCAAAATAAACAATGCCTCCTTTTTCACCTTGTTTATTTACGTAAGTGTAAATATTTTGGGTTTGAAAATCTACGAATATAAAATTTCATTAGATTTACTTATAACTTTTACTTTTAAAAGGAATTTCTTTATAACCTGTAATTTGATTTATTAATATAGTAGTTACAAAAAAATAATTACAAAGTAAATTGGTAAATTTCGGAAGAATTTCAGGGACTTCTTTCTGTTCTTCATTATGTATTTTAACCATTAAACGAATTGCTTTTTTTGATGTAGAAGAACATTTATTTAAAATTCCAACAGGTGCAACACCTCCTGGAAGCACAAACCCAGAAATTGATTTTTTTGTAATAGAATTTATTCTTCTGTAATTTTCAAGAAGTTGCAGGTGATCTTCTTCAGTAATTGCAAGTTTTCCTCTAATAGAACCGTTGAGATGATAGCAAAGTGGTAAGAGCCAAAGTAATTCAGCTTCTAAAACTTTTAAGTCTTTATTATCTGGATAATCAAGATTTAAGATTTTAAAATCATTAATAGCCCAGCCAAGCATTCTCGTTAAATCATCAGTTATTATTTCAAAATCACATATCAATGAATCTTCATAAATATAAGGGTAACATAATTCGTCTAAAGTTGATTTTGGGTGTAATTTTTTCATAATTTTAACAGGAGTTTACTTAGTGATTTTTCGATTAATTTAATCTTTTATAAAAGGTGAAGTTGTATTCAGGAAGTAATTTTGGGTGTGCAATTTTTATAATGTCTTTTAATACTAAATCTGGTCTGGTTGGTGATAATTCAAAATATATGACTCCTCCTTTTTTACCTTTTGTATTTCTATATGAATATACCATATTAGTTTGAAAAGCTTTAAATTGTGAATAAACAGCATTGGCTTCCTTTAAATTGTTTAAAGAGGTATGAAAACTTGGAGAAACCCATATTTCGGCATCTTTTCCTTTTAAAAATACGTTTTCAATATTAAGTGATAAACTTCCTTTACCTTTAGAGTTACTCCATAAATAATTTGTGTTTGCATCCTTTAAAAAAACAGCAGCAAAGCTTTCACCTGCAGGTAAATTCCATAAATCTTTAAAAAGCCCACCTGATATTATTGTAGGTTTTTTATGAGCTTTTGACGCTATATTTTTAGCTTCCAAATAATTCTTTTCAATGTTATTAAAAATACTATCTGCCTCTTTTTCTTTTTCAAATAAGACGCCAAAAAACTTAATCCATTCTGCACGTCCCAGTGGAGTTTCCTCAAGCCAATCGCCATTTAGTAGTACAGGAATTCCTAATTTTTCAATAACGGCGAACATTTTATTATTGCTGTTTAATGAAAATCCAACAACTACATCTGGTTTTAAACCCAATAATAATTCCGTATTTATATTTTCTTCGTGTCCTAATTCTTTAATTACACCTTTTTCAATTAAAGCTCTTGTTTTTTTTGATGAAACAAAATTAGTATTTGGAAAACCAACCAAATGGGTCTCAACATTTAATAATTCAAGCATTGGAATATGTGTAGTGCTGGTAACAACAATTGAATTTATTGGAGTTTGAATGGTATTTAAATCAGTTGATTTAGAACGTGTCAATATAAACTCAAAAACTTCTTTAGAGTTTTGATATGGAGCTTTTATAGTTAGTTTTGTATAATTTTTAAAGTGTTGAATATTAAATCCTTTAGCATATTTAATACTAGTTTCTGAATTATTTTTTATTCCGATAGGAATATTGCCTTTATCATTTTTACAAGAAAATAATAGTATTAAAAGTGTAAATGCTAAAATTTGAGTAACTATAAACTTCATTTAAATTCATTTTTAGCAAATGTACTATTTTAGAAATTTAATAAGAATAAATGATACTTATTACATTTAAATAATTATTTTTGACCCTGATTATGGTTCTTAAGTATACTTCAGTATGCAAGAGTGAAAAGGGAAGTTGGTTAAAATCCAACGCTGTTCCCGCAACTGTAAGCTATAGCCGATATTTTTCGGTGGTTGTTATTAAACTTTAACCACTGTTCTTTTTAGAATGGGAAGGTAAATAACAATACGCGAGCCAGGAGACCTGCCACTGTCAAAATAATTCAAGCTTTCGGGAGAAGGGGTTGAGTATAGTTTTCTGTACTTCAATACTTACCTGATTTATTATTTTAATAATTAAATCATTTAAAAATGAAAAAAACATTAGTTCAAGTAAGTGCTTTTTGCATGCTTTTTGCATTTAACACATTAAACGCTCAAGAAAAAATTGAAAAAATTGAGCAATTAGAAGAAGTGGTAATTACCGATTCTAGGTTTAAAATTAAAAGAGAAAATTCAGGGAAAGTAGTTCATAAAATTACTGCTGAAGACATTCAAAACAATCTTGGAAAAGATATCACAGAGTTAATTAATACTGTTGCAGGGATTGAAATTAATGGAAGTAAAAGTGTTGCCGGACAAAGTTTAGGGTATTACATTAGAGGTGGAAGAAGTAACGAGGTTATTATTTTAATTGATGGGGTTCAGGTTATTGATCCATTACAAAATAGTTTTGATTTAAATTTGTTGAATTTAGATCAAGTAGCATCCATAGAAATCATAAAAGGAGCTGCAAGTGCACTTTATGGTTCTGGTGCAGCAACAGCTGTTATTGATATAAGACTAAAAAAGGCGGCTAAAGATTCAGTGAATGCTACATTTAGTTCAACAGTAGGCACAAATAGTACTGCTAAAGATTCAAATTCAAACATCGCTAATTTTAACAATGCTGTGAATGTTAATGGTACCGTAAATAAATTTAATTATTTGGTTTCTTTTGGTCATCAATATTCAGATGGAATGTCTGCAGCAAAACCTTTAGAAGAAACAACGGTTAAATTTGAAGAGGACCCATTTACTAGAATAAATACCAATGTAACTTTAGGATATCAAATTTCAGATAAAATTAGTGTCGCTACTTTTGGAAGTTTTAATAAAATTAATAATAGTTTTGATAGAGGCTCCTATGCCGATGCTGAAAATATTTCTAATAGCAAAAATTATAGACTAGGGATTGCTCCAAAATACGACTATAAAAATGGAAGTGTACAGTTAAATGCTACTTATAACTTGTATGATATTGATAGATCTAAAAGTCAATATCCAGGAACAAGTACAGGTGAAAATTATGTAGTAGATGCTTTTGTAAAACATAACTTTAACAATGTTATTCATGCAATTGTAGGTGTTAACGCATTAAAAAGTGAAATTGAAACATATGAAATACCTTGGGGAGCATCAGAATTAACAAAAACCATTTATTTTGAAACTCCAAAATCTACGGTTGTAGATCCTTATTTAAATGTTGTTTATATTTCTAAATTTGGTTTAAATTTAAACTCCGGTGTTCGTTTAAATACAAATAGTAAATATGGAAATCATATTGTTTACAATTTTAACCCTTCCTATACAATGAAGTATGAAGGAAAGGGATATTCAAAAATATTTGCTTCATACAGCACCGCTTTTGTTGCGCCATCTTTACAAGATTTGTATGCATCTTGGGGAAATGTAGATTTGAATCCACAAGAAAGCTTAACCTATGAAGGAGGAATTGAATTAAAAGCAAATGCACTTTTATTTAGTGCAACTTATTTTAATCGGGAAGTTGAAAATATTATTGGTTATGATGCCACTTTATTTAAAATGGTGAATAATGGAGATGCTACTATTAACGGGGTTGAAGTTGAAGTAGCTGCCGATTTATCAGAAAATATGGATATTAGTTTTAATTATACCTACACAAACAATGATAATGAAGCTATTAGAATACCTAAAAATAAAGTAAATCTTAATCTTTCTTATGCATTGGCATCATCTACTAATTTATCTCTTAATTATCAATACAATGATAAAAGAGATGAAACAGATTTTTCTTCTTGGCCAAGTTCATCAGTAAAGTTAAAAGCGTATTCTTTAGTTGATTTTTCTGCAAATCATCAAATTATAAAAAACAGAATGACTTTATTCGCTTCTGTTACAAACATTCTAAATGAAGATTTTGAAGAAATTTTTGGATTCAGCACACGTGGTAGAAATTATAGTTTAGGATTTAAATTAAAATTTTAAGTTACATAAAGTTTTAAATAACAAGTTTGGGAATTTATTTTGAATATTAGTAACCAATTCTAGCGAATGTATAAAGAGTAATAGAACTTTTTTTTCTAACACATTAGAAAACAATAGCTAAATCGAAGCTATATATTGG
>SDWL01000205.1 GCA_004195315.1 Lutibacter sp. | reverse complement strand
AGATGTGTATAAGAGACAGTATAAATTAAATCGCTTTTAAATTTTTAAAAAATCAGTTATTCATTATTATCTTTTTCTTCCTCTTCTTTTTTAGAGGTTTTATTCCATATTTTTATTTCATCTTCAATAGTAACACCTGAAATAATTTCAACATTTATTCCATCAGAGATGCCTAATTCAACATCACGTTTTTCAAACGTCTGATCACCTGTTTTAACATCTACATAAGGTTTTTCTGTTTTCTTATCAAACTGTAATAAAGCTTCTTTTATTGAAAGAACACTGTCTTTTTTTTCTAAAACTATATCAGCGTTTGCACTATAACCTGCTCTAACAAAAAATTCGTCATCTAAAGTTACGTCACCTTTTATTTTAAACTGTACTGCTCCATTTTCTTCAGTTCCTTTTGGAGCTATAAAATTTAATTTTGCTGAATATTTTTTATTTTCTATAGCACCTAAAGAAACTTCTAAAACAGTTCCATTTTTAATTTTTCCAACTTCAGCTTCATCAACTTTGCCCTCAAAAATCATTTTTGTCATATCTGCAATAGTTGCAATAGTAGTTCCTGCATTAAAAGTATTACTTTCAATAACTTGATTTCCTTTTCGAACAGGAATTTCTAAAATTGTTCCTGATATTTCAGCTTTCACAAAAGTATTAGCTGTTTTCCCCATACCTGCAGCTGATCCTTTTCTAATAATATCTAAATTATTTTGAGCATTATTTAAATCTTGCTTAGCACTATTAAAGTTTAATTCAGCAGTTTCAAATTCCTGGCGAGAAATTACACCTTTTTCAAATAATCCTTTATTTCTTTCGTATAATATTTTAGAATTATCATAACGAAGCTGAGATGTTTTAACACTTCCTTGAGCACTATTTAATGATTGTACATTCGGAACTACTCTAATAGTAGCTATTAAATCCCCTATTTTAACTTGAGCACCTTCTTCAACAAATATTTCTTCAATTATTCCTGATACTTTTGGTTTTATCTCTGCTTCTTCTAAAGGAACCACTTTACCTGTAGCCACTGTTTTTCTAACAATATTAGTTTTAAATGGTTTTTCTGTTTCATATTGTATTGGAGATTTGCTATTCTTAACTCCAAACCAAATTAAAACAGCGATAAGTGCCAATCCTATTCCTCCAAAAATTAATGTTTTTTTCATTATTTTATTTTTATTAAATGATTTAAATATTTAAAAATTAGTATTAATTAATAATTATCAATTGACAATTAATTACTCTTCTCGTAACGCTTCAATTGGTCTTATGCTAACAGCTGTATGTGCAGGAATTAACCCTATTAAAGTTCCTAACACAACTAATGTAAATGCTGCAATTAATATTACAGGTATATCCACCGTAGGATTTGTTAATGCTGCGTCAGGGCCTTGCCCCATAGTTGCATCAATTAACATTAATACTAAACCTCCAAATATAATTCCCAAAGCACCTGCAATACTCGTTAAAAATACAGATTCTAATATAATTTGACGTTTAATTTCCCAAGGTTTTGCACCGATTGCTCTTCTTATTCCTATTTCTTTAGTTCTCTCTTTTACAGTAATTAATAAAATATTTCCAATTGCAAATACTCCGGCAATTAAAGTAGCAATACCCACAAACCATGTTAAAAATTGCATTCCTGTTAAAAAACCTGTTACTTTTGCTATTTCTTTACCTAAATTAAAACTTCCAAATGCTCTTTCATCCTCTGGATGCACTTTATGCAAATTCTTCAACAATAATTTAATATCTGCTTCAATTTGTATGATATCAAACTCAGGTTGTCCAGTAATCATCATCCAACCAATACTATCTCCTCTATTATATACTTGTTGAAAAGTAGTAAATGGTATATGAATATTACCTTGTGGACCACCACTACCAACTTGACCTTGTTTGTACATTCCAACAACATTATAATTGATGTCGTTTATTTTAATATAAGTCCCTATTGGATATTCATCTTTATCAAAAAGTTGCTTATAAATCTCTTCTTCAATAACACATACTTTTCTTTTTCCTTTAATGTCATTAGCATTAATAAACCTCCCATATACTAAGTCTTTCTTTTGTACTTTATCTAACTCTGGATAATCTCCAAAAATTCCAAACGTTCCAGATTTAAAATTGTTGATTGCCATTGCTTGTGTTTGATGGCGTGGCACTACAAATTCTAAACCTTTAATTTCTTTTTTAATGTTCTCTAAATCGGACATTTTTAGTGTTAATCCTTTACCTTCTTGAAACCCTTTAAAAGGTTTGCTTGTTTGTTGTGCCCAAACAAAAACACTATTGGTTGCAAAATTCCCAAATATTTTATTGAAATTATTTTCAACTCCTTTTGCAGCTCCTAATAAAACTACCAATAAAAATATTCCCCACATTACACCAATAACTGTAATTCCGGTTCGCATCTTATTTTTACGAATACTGCTATATATCTCTTGCCAAGTATCTTTGTCAAATATAAATTTAATCATATCTATTCGTCGTTTAATGCTACAATTGGTTTAATGCTGGCTGCTCTTTTAGCTGGTATATAGCCTGCAATTGTTCCTGCAATTATTAATATTACTGTTGCGCCAACAACAACATAGGTTTCAACGCTTGGGTTAATTATAAAATATTTCTCCAAACTATTCCCTAAAGATTTTAAAGCAAAAACACCTAACATTAAGCCAGAATACCCAGCAAGAGCAGTAACAAATATTGATTCCATCATAATCATCCCAATAATTGATTTTGGTGTTGCACCCAATGCTTTTCTAATACCAAGCTCTTTGGTACGTTCTTTCACTATGTAAACCATAATATTACTTATACCTATAATCCCTGCAATTAAAGTCCCAATTCCAATAAAAAGTATAATAACATTTAGTACCATCATAAATTGCTGCACATTTTTAGTTCCTTCTGCATAATTACGAACACGAATTGCAGCTTGGTCTCGAGGATCTACATTGTGCTTTTCTTTTAACATTTTTGTTAATGAATTGCTAAAAGCCAATGCCTGATCTATACTTAATTTCGGATTAAATGTTAGTCCTATATAATCTAACTCATCATTAGGTTTATACATTCCTTGCATTGTTGTAAAAGGTGTATAAATATAACGTTCATCATTATCACCTCCAGGATCATTAAATACACCTACTACTTTGTAGGAAATACCTTCTATGTTAATATTTTTTCCAATAGCACTTAGGCTACCAAATAAATCTTTTTCAACTAACCTTCCAACAGCAACAACTTTAGCTCTATTTTCAATATCTAAATACGATAAAAATCTTCCATCTTGAATTATAGCAGATTCTAAAGGTTGATAATCTGGATAAACTCCTCTTATATTATATCTGTTTTGTTCTCCTTTATAAATAACTTGCATGTTACGTTGAATATTTGGGCTAAAATATTGAATTTCATCCTCAAATTTTTCATTCATAAATTTAGAGTCATCATTTCTAAATTGAATTTGTCGTCCACTTTGCAAACCTTTATAAGGCTTAGTTGTTCTACCTGAATTTATATAAATTGAATTTTGTGAATCTCCTGCAAATTGTTTTTCAAAAGTATGTTTTAATCCATTTCCTATTCCAAATAATAGAGTAAAAAGTAAAATGGCAAACGATATTGTAAATCCTGATAAAGCTGTTCTTAATTTATTTTTACTAATTGCTTGGAAAATTTCACGCCAACGGTCTAAATCGAACATAATTAAGCGTTTACTTTTTTATTAACTTTCTCATCACTAATAATTATACCATCTTTCAAACGTACAATCCTATCTGTTTGAGATGCAATATCTTCTTCATGTGTAATTACAAAAACGGTCATACCCTCACGGTTAATATTTTTCAATAATTCCATTACAGAATCTGAAGTTGCTGAATCTAGTGCACCTGTTGGTTCATCAGCTAAAACTACTTTTGGGTTAGTTACCAAAGCACGTGCAACAGCTACACGCTGCTTTTCACCACCTGAAAGCTCACTTGGTAAATGGTTTGCTCTATCTTTTAAACCAACTTTATCTAAATATTTTAATGCTATTTCTTGGCGTTGTTTTCTTACCACACCCTGATAATATAAAGGAAGTGCAACGTTTTCTACTGCTGTTTTATAAGTGATTAAATTAAATGATTGAAATACAAAACCTAAAAATTTATTTCTAAGTATTGCTGCTTTTTTTTCATCTAAATTTTCAATTAATTGTCCGTTTAAATAATAATTTCCTTCATCATGGCCATCTAGTAAACCAACTATATTTAACAGCGTAGATTTTCCAGAGCCTGATGAACCCATTATAGCTACAAATTCACCTTCCTTAATATGTAAATCTAAACCCTTTAATACATGGAG
>SDWL01000204.1 GCA_004195315.1 Lutibacter sp. | reverse complement strand
AGATGTGTATAAGAGACAGTTTTAATACTCATCTATTCCCAGCAATACTAAAGTGCAAGCTCTTTCAAAGGAAATATTATTTTCTGACAATACAATTTCTAATTCAACATTTTCAGTTCCAGGATTGAATAAAACTCGTTTTGGTTTTAAATCTAAAATATAATCATAAAATTCAACTTGATTTATTTTATTTAAATACAAAGTAATAGTATGAATATCTTTAAATATTTTTTTAGTTGTATTAATTTTCACACCATTTACTTCTCCTTCTTTTCTTCCTATTGCTTTAATTTTTTGTTTATTAACAATTAATTGCTGTATTGCCAAATACGAGTATCTGTTTGGATTTGCTGATGCTCCCAACACTAAAGTTTTCTTTTTCATTTGTTAAAGTATGTTAAACAAAGTAACATATATATTTTAACGTAGTCTATTAGAAACAACAAAGCTTACACTATTATTTGTAAATATAAACATTAAATTAAACGTTAAATATTTCATAAAATAGTACTTTGTTTTGCATAGTACTATTAATATATTATACATTTGCTAAATAAACTACAAAAACTAACAATTATGAAATCAACAAACACACAAAACAGTAAAACAACATTTGAATTAATATCAAACTTAAAACGAACAAGCTGGAATAATAGAAGACGTTATTCTACCTCTTCACAATTAAGATTTATTTAAAATTATTCAATTATTATTCAAAAACTCAACTCAAATGAAAAAAATATTATTCCTATTCGGTCTTATCATTTCCATGACTGTCTCTGCTCAACTTCCTTCAAACAGCAATGTTAAAACAGGTACTATCTCAGGAAAAGTTATTGACGCTACAACTAATGAAGCTTTGCCTTATGTAAGCATTGTTATAAAAGATGCTTCAAGTAAAACAGCTACTGGAGGAATTACCGATGATAATGGTGATTTTACTATTAAGCAAATTCCTGAAGGTGAAAATACAGTTGAAATACAATTTATTGGTTATAAAACTGAAGTTAAAAAAATTACTATTAGCAGAACAAATTCCTCAATAAATTTAGGAACTATACTCCTTGAAGAAGAGGCTTCTAAATTAGATGAAGTTACTGTAATAGCAGAAACGTCAACAGTTACTCAGAAAATTGATCGAAAAGTAATTAACGTTGGAAAAGATTTAACTTCGGCTGGAGCAACAGCTTCAGAATTACTAAACAACGTACAATCTGTTTCAGTTGATAGCCAAACAGGAAACATTAGCCTTCGTGGAAATGAGAATGTACGTGTGTTGGTTGATGGTAAACCAACTAATATTAATGCTGCTCAATTGCTTAAACAAATACCTTCAACATCAATTAAAAGTATTGAATTAATTACAAACCCTTCTGCAAAATACAATCCTGAAGGAATGAGTGGAATTATTAATATTGTTTTACATAAAAACGCAAATTTAGGTTTTAATGGTTCAGTAAATACTGGCTTAACAGTTGGAGAAAACGAGCGATTTAATGGTTCATTAGATATGAATTTAAAAACTGGTAAAGTGAATTTCTTTGTTAATTACGGTTTAAATGATGGTAAAAATGAGAACTATGGAAAAGTAACTAGAACCGATAATAATTCTGTTCAAGATTTCTTCTTTTTAGATGATAGAACTTCTCACTTATTAAAATTAGGTGCCGATGTGTATTTGAATGATAAAAATACAATATCATTTTATACAATTCAAAATAAATCAGAAAATACATTTAAGGGCAATACACTAGTTTCTTTTAATACTATATTAGATACTGAAAGTCCAATGTTAGTGAATGGTGAAACTAATTCAGCTACTTATAATTTTAATTACACATTAGATTTTGAAAAGAAAGGACATCATCTAGATTTTGAAGCAAACTTTTCAAACTCTGATGAACCAGAAAACACAACTTACAATGAACTAATTGATCCTACCGATTTATATTTAAATTACAATGATATTATTGAAAATGATAGAAGTAACACTTTATTCAACATAGATTATACAAATCCAATTTCAGAGAAATCAAAATTAGAATTAGGAGCTGAAGTTAGAATAAATGACACAAAAAATAATAGAGTTACAACACAACTAAATGTAGATAATTCTTCATTTAAATATGACAGAAATATTTATTCAGGGTATGTTAATTTCAACCATAAGTTTGATAAATTATCTATGCAATTGGGTGCTCGTTTAGAGCAATACGAAGTTGAAGGCACTTTTATAAAAGGAACTGAAACAGCAAATTATAATGATGAAATATTTTCTGTGTATCCTTCTGCGTTTTTCACTTTTAATCCTTCAGAAAAAAATCAGTATCAATTAAGTTATAGCCGAAGAGTTGACAGACCTTCTATTGGACAAGTAAATCCTATTAGAGAATGGAGTACGCCACAAATTACTTCCGTAGGAAATCCTAACTTAAAACCTCAGTTTACTAATTCACTCGAATTAAACTATACACATCAATACGAAAAGGGTTCTTTCACTTTTGGAACATTTTACAGAAGAGTGAATGATAATATTACAAGAGTTTTAAATAAAGATCCTTTTGATGAAAACAACGTTGAAATATCATACTTCAACACAGAAAGCAACAACCGTTATGGTGTAGAATTATCTAGCAATTACAAGTTTGCAGAATGGTGGAGAGTAAATGCAAGTTTTGATTTATACACTCAAAAAGAAAGTGGAATTGCAAATGGTGAAGAACTTGAAATTACAAACAGTTCTTTAAACTTTAGAGTAAACAACAATTTTAAAGCTTCTAAAAACTTACGTTTTCAATTATTTGCAATGTATAGAGGTGGCGGAGAATCTATACAATTTAAAGTGGATCCAATGTGGATGATAAATACAGGAGCGAGTTTAAATGTGTTGGATGGAAAAGGTACTATTAGCTTACGTGTAAATGATATTTTTGAGGGAATGAAATTTAAATTTGAATCAGAAAACCCATATCCATTTAATGGGCAATTCAACTGGGAAAGCCGAACAGCTTATTTAGGATTTATGTACAGATTTGGTGGAGGAAAAAATAAAGCTAAAAAACGTAAATCAAGAGATAATAATGAAACCCAAGGTGGTGGCGGATTTATCTAAAAATATTTATGTATTTATTCACATTTAATTAACTAATTATTAACACTATACACGTAATATAATCGTAAAATTGCGGTATATATAGAAAACCAATAAACAAAAAAGATATATAGTTATTTGAATTAATTAAAATCTTTTAAAAAAGCCTCTAAACTTACATTTTGAGGCTTTTTGTTATTTTATCTTATTGCATTGAAATTACCATCTCATTATTACACTTCCCCAAGTAAATCCGCTACCGAAAGCAGCCAAAACAACTAAATCATTGTCTTTTATTTTACCTAGCTCCCAAGCTTCTGTTAAAGCAATTATTACTGATGCTGCGGTTGTATTTCCAAACTTCATAATATTATTATAAACTTGATCATCAGTTAATTTAAATTTTTTCTGAACAAACTGAGAAATACGTAAATTTGCCTGATGCGGGATTAACATATTAATATCGGTTGCTTGTAAATTATTCTTTTCTAAACCTGCAATAATAGCTTCAGAAAAACGAACTACCGCATGTTTAAAAACAAACGTTCCATTCATATATGGATAATACGATTCATCATTTTCATCATTTGCAGCAATTAATGCAGGCACCCAATGTTTAATGCTAGGAGATTCAACTATTAATTCTTTTGCATGTTTTCCTTCAGAATATAGGTGAGAAGATAAAATACCTTTTGTGTTATCTTCTGTTCTAGATAAAACTGCAGCTCCTGCTCCATCACCAAAAATTACTGTAACACTTCTACCTCGATTCGTTTTATCTAAACCGCCAGAATGGTGTTCTGCTCCTACTACTAATACATTTTTATACATTCCAGTTTTAATAAACTGATCTGCTACAGATAATGCATAAATAAAACCAGAACATTGATTTCTTACATCTAACGCTCCAACCGTCCTCATATCAAGCATATCTTGTAGTTGTACACCACCTCCTGGAAAATAATAATCTGGACTCAATGTTGCAAAAACTATAAAATCTATATCATCTTTAGTTAATCCAGCTCTTTCAATTGCAATTCGAGAAGCTTTAGCTCCCATCACAGCAGTCGTATCTTCACTTCCTTCCTTAATCCATCTTCGTTCTTTAATCCCAGTTCTTTCTTGAATCCACTCATCATTAGTATCCATCATTTTGGATAAATCATCATTTGTAACAACATTTTCAGGGACATAATAACCAAGACCGGTTATCTTCGAATTATACATATATCAATATTTTTATTTATTTGTTTCAAACATAGTAAAATCTTCAAGGATTCACAACAATAATTATTGC
>SDWL01000203.1 GCA_004195315.1 Lutibacter sp. | reverse complement strand
AGATGTGTATAAGAGACAGTATTTATACAGCTGAAGATATTGAGCGAATTTCTCCAATTCCAATATTAGGAGTTGTTGGGAAAAGTAATACAGAAAATAATTTAACTGTTTTTTTTAAACCTAAATCTACAGTTTCTGAATCTTTTAGATCTTTACGCTCTAATATTCATTTTCTGTTTTCTAGAGATACAAAAGATAAATGTAAAACTATTATTATAACATCCTCAGTTAGTGGTGAAGGGAAAACATTTGTTTCCATAAATTTAGCAACTGTTTTTGCTTTAGGCGGTAAAAAAACCATTTTGATTGGATTGGATTTACGAAAACCAAAAATATTTGAGGATTTTGAAATTACTAATAAAGTTGGAGTTGTAAATTATTTAATTGGTGAAGAAAGCAAAGAAAATATTATTCAAAAAACAAAAATTGAAAATTTAGATGTTATAACTTCAGGTCCTGTTCCTCCAAATCCTTCGGAATTATTAATTAATTCAGCAACTGAAGATTTAATTAACAGTTTAAAAGAGGAATATGATTATATTATTTTAGATACACCACCAATTGGGTTAGTTTCTGATGCATTAGAAATTGTAAAATATGCTGATTCAACAGTATATGTTGTTAGACAAGGATATTCTCAAAAGGGAATGTTAAAAATGATTAATGCTAAATATCGTAAGCAGGAAATTACAAATTTAAGCATAGTTTTAAATGATTTTAAAGTAAAGTCTAAATATGGTTATGGATACGGCTATGGTTATGGCTACGGTTATGGAAAATATTCAAATGGTTATAACGAAGAAGAAGAAGAAGAAAAATCGATTTTATCAAAGCTGTTT
Organism: Lutibacter sp.; assembly: GCA_004195315.1. Classification (GTDB taxonomy): domain Bacteria; phylum Bacteroidota; class Bacteroidia; order Flavobacteriales; family Flavobacteriaceae; genus Lutibacter. The sequence continues at coordinate 3,516 of SDWL01000203.1, read as the reverse complement.
AAACGAAAAAATAAGAGTTAATTAGTTTAAATAACTTTTCCTTCAATAATAACTTGGTATGTTTTGTTATTTCCAAAGGAGTAAGGAATAAAATTATAACTTGGAATTTGTTCAGTAATTATAAGATTTGCTTTTTTGCCTATACAAATACTTCCATGAGTTTTTTCTAATCCCATTGCATAAGCACCATTTATTGTTGCAGCATTTATAGCTTCTTCAGGAGTCATTTTCATTTTTATACAAGCAGTTGAAACTACAAAATTCATGTTTCCAGAAGGGGTAGAGCCAGGATTATAATCTGTTGCCAAAGCTAATGGTAAGCCTGCATCAATTATTTTTCGAGCTGGAGTATAAGGGATACTTAAAAAGAAGGAGCATGAAGGTAAAGCCACAGGCATTGTTTTAGCATTTTTTAATGCTTCAATATCTTCATCTCTCATTTCTTCTAAATGATCAACGGAAAGTGCTTTATATTTAACCCCTGCTTGTACTCCTCCAATCGCAGTAAATTGATTTACATGTATTTTTGGGATTAATCCGTGTTTACTTCCAGCTTTTAATAATCGTTCAGTATCTTCTACAGAAAAATAACCTGTTTCACAAAAAATATCGATAAATTCTGCTAAATTTTCTTTGGCAACAAGTGGTAATATTTCATTAATAACTATATCTAAATAACCACTTTTATTATTTTTAAACTCTAAAGGTAATGCATGAGCACCTAAAAAAGTTGCTTTTATAGTAATAGGATAGTTTTTATTTAGTTTTTTAATAACACGAAGCATTTTTAACTCAGCTTCTAATGTTAAGCCATACCCCGATTTAATTTCTACTGCACCAGTTCCTAATTTGATCACTTCTTCAATACGAACAGAAGATTGGTTGTATAATTCTTCTTCAGAAGTGGTTTGTAATAGCTTTGCGGAATTTAGTATTCCACCTCCGTTATTGGCAATTTCTTCATATGTAAGTCCATTAATTCTATCAACAAATTCTTGTTCTCTATTACCAGCATAAACAATATGCGTATGGCTATCACACCAAGAAGGATGTACAATTCTTCCAGTTGCATCAATAATTTTATCTGCAATTAAATTTGACAAATCCTTCATTTCTCCAAAATCATTTATTACATCATTTTCAATTAAAATAAATGCATTTTTAAGAACAGGTAGAATTTTCATTTCTTTCCCGCAAACCATTTCCTTAGGGGAGTTTTCAACTTGTAATAGTTCTTTTATATTGATGATTAAAGTTGTCATATTTTATAATAAAATTAGGAGCTCAAATATACAGCTATTTTAATAATTTTTTTTTAGCTTAAACAGTGACAAAAGTCATTAAAATATTGTATAATTTCTAATGAATTCATTTAATATTGAAGTATCTTTGCAAAAAATTTAAAGAATGAATAAAGCCATATACATTGCAACCAGTGAAGCCAATAGTGGTAAGTCTATAGTTACATTAGGATTAATGAGAATGTTATTAGGGAAAACAGCAAAAGTTGGATATTTTAGACCTATTATTGATGATGTTAAAAAAGGGGAAAAGGATAATCACATCAATACAATTATCTCTCATTTTGAGTTAAATATTAATCCAGATGATGCATATGCATTTACACGTTCTCAGTTTATTAATAAACGTAATGAAGGAAAAGAAGGAGAAATATTTGATAAAATTATTGAAAAATATAAAGCAATAGAAGAAAAAAATGATTTCGTATTGGTTGAAGGATCTGATTTTTCAGGTGAGGGATCTGCCATAGAATTAGACGCAAACATTTTAATAGCTAAAAATTTAGGAATTCCAGCAATCATTGTTTCAAGTGGTGTTGGTAAAACTTTAGATGAGTTTATTAATGGCTTACATTTAGCTTATGATTCTTTTAAAGAAAAGGAAGTTGAAGTTTTAGCTGTTGTAGCAAATAAAGTTCAAGAAACTAACATTGAGCTTGTAAGAAAAGGTGTTGAGAAAAATTTATCAAAAAATATTTTGGTAAACGTTATTCCAATAATTTCTACATTAAATGACCCAACAATTAAAGAAATTGCAAAAGCTATTGATGCTAAAATTTTATTTGGTGAAGACAATATTAATAATCAGTCATCAAGTTTTAAAGTAGGAGCAATGCAACTAAGAAATTATCTAAATCACATAGAAGAAAAGAGTTTAATAATTGCTCCTGGTGATAGAGCTGACATTATTTTAGGAGCTTTGCAAGCTAACGCATCTTCTAATTATCCAAATATATCAGGTATTGTTTTAACTGGAGGTATTATTCCAGACGATTCTATTATTAAGTTAATTGATGGCTTGTCGCAAATTGTTCCAATTTTAACAGTTAAAGAAGGAACGTTTGAAGTAGCAAATAAAATTGGAGCTGTACGTTCACATATGTATGCAGGTAACAAACAAAAAATAGCAACTTCACTTCATACTTTTGATAAATATATTGAAATAGATAAATTGAACGAAAAATTAATTTCGTTTAAAAATAATGGTGGAATTACACCAAGAATGTTTCAATATAATTTATTGAAACGTGCAAAAACTCAGCGAAAGCATATAGTTTTACCAGAAGGTAATGATGACAGAATTATTACAGCTGTTGCTAGATTGGTAGAAATGGATATTGTTGATTTAACTATTTTAGGAGATAAAGCTAAAATGGAAAATAAAATAATTCGATTAGGTTTAAAATTAGATGTAGAAAAAATACAAATTATTAACCCAATAGAATCAGAATATTATCAAGATTTTTCAAATACCTTATTTGAGTTAAGAAAAAATAAAGGATTAACCATTGATATGGCTGAAGATTTAATGGGAGATGTTTCTTACTTTGGAACAATGATGGTTTATAAAGGATTAGCAGATGGAATGGTATCTGGAGCAGCTCATACAACACAACATACTATTAAACCAGCCTTGCAGTTTATTAAAACTAAACCAGGCGTATCAGTTGTTTCATCTATATTTTTTATGTGCCTAGAAGACAGAGTTTCAGTTTTTGGTGATTGCGCAATTAACCCAAATCCAAATGCAGAGCAACTAGCAGAAATTGCAATTTCTTCGGCTGAATCAAGTAGAAATTTTGGTATGGATCCTAAAATTGCGATGCTTTCATATTCATCTGGTTCTTCAGGAAAAGGAGCTGATGTTGATATTGTTCGTAGAGCAACAGAAATAATAAAAGAATTGCGTCCAGATTTAAAAGTTGAAGGGCCTATTCAATATGACGCAGCGGTTGATGCAAGAATTGGGAAAAGTAAAATGCCAGATTCTGAAGTTGCAGGACAAGCAAACGTTTTAATTTTTCCAGATTTAAATACTGGAAACAATACCTATAAAGCAGTTCAACGCGAAACAGGAGCATTGGCAATTGGGCCAATGTTACAAGGTTTAAATAAACCTGTAAATGATTTAAGTAGAGGTTGTACAGTAGAAGATATATTTAACACAGTAGTTTTAACAGCAATACAAGCACAAGGCTGTCTCTTATACACATCT